>DUFE01000009.1 GCA_011170385.1 Dehalococcoidia bacterium
ACCGCCGATGTCACATCGGCGACAGCCGTAACCGATATGGTAGATACTACCATAGACGCTTTCGATAGAATAGACATTCTGGTAAACAACGCCGGCATCAACCTTGACCAGCTTCTTATGCGGATGCCGCAGGAGAACTGGGACAGGGTGCTGGAGGTCGATTTAAAAAGCGTATTCCTGTGCACCAAGGCTGTCTTAAAGTATATGATCAAGCAGCGCCGGGGCAGAATCATTAGCATCGCCAGCATCGTCGGTATGGTTGGCAATCCGGGGCAGGCGAACTACGCCGCCGCCAAAGCTGGTATAATCGGCTTTACCAGATCCGTTGCCAGGGAGGTGGCTTCACGCAGTATCACAGTTAACGCCATTGCCCCCGGTTTTATCGATACCGATATGACGCAGAAGCTACCGGAAAACCAGCGGCAGGAGCTGATGTCACGCATACCTCTCGGCTGCCTGGGTACCCCGGATGATGTGGCTAACGCCGTCGCCTTCCTTGCCTCCGACGAAGCATCTTACATCACCGGGCAGACTCTAACAGTCGATGGTGGTATGACCATGGTATGAAAACTATAAGGTCTTTATTGACCGGCGTTTCCCTATCTGATAAACTCTAAAACCGGGAAACATATGGCTGGAGCAAGACGAAAAGCTAGAGCCCTCGTTCTTCAGGGGCTATATGAAATCGATTCCGCCAGACGCAATCCGGAGGAGGTGCTAACCCGTCTTCTTTCCAACAAGCGGCTATCGGTGGATAATGCAACTTTTATCCGCGAGCTGGTGGAAGGGGTTATCCGGAACAGGGATGAGCTAGACATGAATATAAAGCGCTTTGCTCCTGCCTGGCCTATCGAGCAGCTATCACTGCTGGACCGTAATATCTTGAGGCTTGCAATATTTGAGCTTTTATTGAATAATAGAGCACCGGTTAAGGTAGTAATCAATGAAGCTGTCGAACTGGCTAAAAACTTCGGCAGCGAAAATTCGGCAAGGTTCGTTAATGGAGTCTTAAGCTCGGTAAGCAACCTTGCTGCAGGACAACAGAAAGGGAGGTAAAACGTGGCAACCATTTCTGAGCGACTTAAAAAGATTATTATCGAGCAATTAGGAGTCGATGAGAAAGAGGTGGTACCCTCAGCCAACTTCGTCGAAGATCTGGGCGCCGATTCTCTGGATCTGGTAGAACTGATAATGTCCATCGAGGAAGGCTTCAGCACTCCATCCCACAAGATTACCATACCGGATGAAGACGCTGATAAGATAGCAACCGTACAGGACGCCATCGATTATCTCAAAGACCTGGATATAACCGATACCGATACACAGGAAGTTAAACCGCAAGAGAAGCCGAAAGACACAGCGTAAGATAAGACGGCTAAATAGACATCGCTCTGTTCTGTTGCGTATCCATGGCGACTGGCAGCCGTATACCTGAATTGCGCTTGAGTTACTAGATGGCTGTCTATCTGCTATAAGCTCTCGTCATTAGCCAGTACTGGATCAACGATGGGCGTGCTGGTATACTTTTCCACCACCTTACGGAAGTGGTAGCCATATATGGAAAGTGCCACCACCAGGGGGAAAGAGCGGGGATTCCGGAACAGTGTTGAGGCGAGGAGCTTCCAGTAATACTTCCTCCCCTTTTCTTTTATACCCAGAAACCAGACAGAACTCAGAAAAGCCTTTATATGAAACAGCTTTACCCTGGCTCTGCCTTTCCTCTTATAAGGTCTGTACTCCCCCAGAAAGGTCCTGACTCGCTCATAGTAGTGTTTAGGTGAATAGATGGTGTCCAATATATGATGGTAACCTTTTATCAGAGTCTCGTAATGCATCTTGGGAATGAAATTGAGCGAGCAGTCGGTGTTATCCCCGGAAGAACCCTTTATAATCCGATTCTCACTCATCAGCCTTTTGTATAGCCTCGTCCCCCGCGGGGCGTTAAGCAAACCAACCATCGCCGTAACGATGCCGCTATTCTGAATGAAGCTTATCTGGCTCTTGAAGATGGAAAGCGGGTCGCTATCGAAGCCGACAATAAATCCTCCCTGTACCTGCAAGCCGTGGTTCTGAATCTTCTTCACCATCTCTTTAAGGTCACGCCCCTTGTTGGGTAGTTTATTGCATTCGGTGAGGCTTTCCTCGTTAGGCGTTTCGATACCGATAAACACCGCATCGAAGCCAGCTGTTACCATCAGCTTCATCAGTTTCTCGTCGTTAGCCAGATTTATGGATACCTCCGTGGAAAAGGCGAAGGGGTAATCCTTCTTCTTCATCCATTCGACTATCGCCGGAAGGATTTCAGCCTTGAGCTTTTTCTTGTTGCCGATAAAGTTATCGTCGACGATAAAGACGCCACCGCGCCACCCCCGGTGGTAAAGGTTGTCCAACTCGGCAAGCATCTGTACTTTGTTTTTAGTTCGGGGTTTATGTCCGTTCAATATAATAATATCGCAGAACTCGCAGTCGAATGGGCAACCACGGGAATACTGGATATTCATAGACGAATAGTTTTTCATATTTATAAGCGACCACAGAGGAACGGGGGTATCCTCTATGCCGGGACGCTCCTCTGAAGTGTAGACCCTCTGCGGACACCCCCTGCCCAAATCCTCCAGGAATATCGGCAGCGTAACCTCTGCCTCGTTGAGCACCATGTGGTCGACATTGTCGAACCTATCGTGGTCGATGGAAAAGAGAGGCCCCCCGGCGACGACCTTGACACCCAGCTTCTTGCACCGTGCTATAACCCCGTTAGTTGATTCCCGTTGCACCACCATAGCGCTGATGAAAACATAATCAGCCCACTTTATGTCTTTGTCGGTCAGAGCGGTTACGTTCATATCGACCAGCTTTTTATTCCAGCCATCGGGAAGCATAGCCGCCACCGTCAGCAAACCCAGCGGTGGGAAGGACGCCTTCTTAGAGATTAGCTTCAGGGCGTGCCTGAAGCTCCAGAAGGTATTCGGATAACGCGGGTAGATTAAAAGTATATTCAAATTGTCATTCCTTTATATTCTTCTTACTGGATTAAAACAATTGGTTAATTATACCACAAAGCACCATTTCTTAATAATGTTACTTTTATAATCACCTACCCTAGAGGGTGACGGGCGGTATAGCTACTTTCTCTATGCGAGCCTACCGAGGGCAGGACGGGTGGGAAGAAAGAGCTAAAAAAGTCGAGGGGCGTGGTCGTAATCACAATATTGGAAAGCTTCTATCCTTGACAAAGCTATACCATACAGCTAAAGTCTTTACTATAGCTCACCCGATGATGTAACAGGAGGTGCGCAAAATGGCTTCCAGATGTGCGAACTGCAAAATTCGCAGCTATGCGGAACGCAACCCCGGCTCCTTCTGGAGCAAGCTATGGCGCTGGCATACCACCTGGTGCCCCGGATGGAAGGCATACCAGAAAGAGCTGGCGGAAGAAAGCCGATAATAATATCACTATAGGATTGATCTTAACCCCCTTCCTTTAAACAGTGGTAGGTAAGCGTAGATACTAGAAGAACCTGCTAAGGGTTAGCAGAGCAGGATGTTAATAACTAAATAGCAAGATGAGGGAGTGGAATACGCGGGAAAAAGTATTAACAGGAGAGAGGTGTCTTCAATCACCCCAGCCTGATCAACAAGTTTTCCAGTACCTTCTGCCATTCCCCGCCGATACGCCTGTAGTCTATCCTTATCTGCTTCAAACCGAACTTTACGCCACTCCCTAAAACCGCCTCTACCTTCTCTTTATCGAAATGCATCCCCTCAAATAGCCGCAGTACAATCCGCCCTTCCTCTGTAGCGATTGACTCAATACCGGCTCTTATCGCCAGCAGCTTAATCCTTACCGCGTAAAGCAGGTTATTCACTTCCCGTGGCACGGCACCGAAGCGGTCGTCAAGCTCCTTTGCCATATCATCAATCTGCTCATCGTTATTTACACCTGACAATCGCTGATAAATGTTAAGTCGCGTATTAGTATCGCCTATATACTCTTCGGGAATGTAGGCAGGCAACGGCAGGTCTATCATCGGTGGTGGTAAGCGTTGGGCTTCGTCTATCTTCCTGCCGTCCCTAGCGGCTTTCAGCTCCTCTACCGCCTCAGCCAGCAGACGGGTATAGAGGCTGAAGCCCACGGCATTTATATGTCCGCTTTGCCTGATGCCGAGCAGGTTACCGGCACCCCTGATTTCCAGGTCTTTGATGGCTATGTTGAAACCGGCACCAAGCTCCGTTGCTTCGTATATGGTGCGCAGGCGCTTCTCAGCATCATCGGTAAGCCTCATGCCCTTATCATACAGAAAATAGGCATATGCAAGGTTAACCCCTCTACCCACCCTGCCCCGTAGCTGATACAGCTGTGTCAGCCCGAACCTATCTGCCCGGTTGACAATCATTGTATTGGCATTGGGCACGTCCAGCCCGGATTCGATGATGGTGGTACATACCAGTACGTCAATCTCGCCCTTTGTAAAGTCAGCCATAACCGCCTCCAGCTCCCCTTCCGCCATCCGACCGTGGGCGACAGCCAGCCTGGCTTCCGGCACCAGTACCTGCACCCTTTCAGCGACGAAGTTTATGCTCTGCACCC
>DUFE01000090.1 GCA_011170385.1 Dehalococcoidia bacterium
GAGCGCATTCGTAACCACCACCATGGGTCCGGGAATAAAGCTGGACCTCAAGACGATAACTGCCATGGCAACCTCATAGGCAGAAGTGGTATAATATTAAAAACGGAATATCAGGTTCTGTGTTATCCGAAGAAAGCGGGTGCTTGCCGAAGGCTTAATAGTATTGCCTGCCGAGGATAAAAGACCCCGGGTTGTTTATTGGGTCAGGTCCTTGTGCAGCAGGCACAAGGACTTTTTAATATAAAAAATGTAGCGGAGACTGGAGGTGAAAGTATGGCTCGTGAAGAGAAAGTGCGAATCGTCAATGAATTGAGTGAAGCCATAAGCGAGTGCAGTGTTGCGATCCTGACTGATTACCAGGGATTGACGGCATCTGAGATGGACGTATTGCGACGCCGGTTAAGGGAGCAGAAAATCGAATACCGGGTGGTAAAGAATACGCTGGCACGCTTTGCCGCCGAGAAGGCGGACAAGGAGTTTCTGGTCGGCTCGCTTGAGGGGCCAGTAGCTATCGCATTCGGATATGGTGATGTCACCGAACCGGCGCGGGCGCTGAACGGATATATCAAAGACTCAGATTCGCCAATGAGCATCAAATGTGGCTTTATGGGCGACAGGCTGCTTACTATAGACGAGATCAGCAGGCTGGCGAAGATGCCGCCACGCGAGGTGCTGATAGCCCAGGTTCTGGCTGGTATGCAGGCGCCTGTAACCGGTCTGGTCAGTTGCCTTGCCGCTCCAATAAGGGGCTTTGTAGGAGTATTACAATCGAGGATAAAACAACTGGAGGAAAAATAAAATGACGGAAAAAGAGACAGTGACCAAAGAGGAAACAACTGAAGTAGCAACGGAAGAGAAAGCGACAGTGAAAAAGGAGGAAACCAAGGCGAAAGCTGGCAAGAAGGGCGCAGCCGTGGAAGAAATTATTGCAGCCATAGAGAAAATGAACGTGCTGGAGCTTTCGGAACTGGTAAAAGCCCTGGAGGAGAAGTTCGGTGTTACGGCGGCGGCTCCGTTGGCAGTAGCGACGGCAGCGGCGGCACCGGCGGAGGCAGCGGTACCGGTGGCTGATGAAGAGAAGACGGAATTCGACGTTATCCTGAAGGAAGTCGGCGCCAACAAGATTAATGTTATCAGGGCGGTGCGCGAGCTAACCGTGCTGGGGTTGAAGGAATCCAAGGACTTGGTGGAATCGGCACCAAAGGCGGTCAAAGAGGGGGTCAGCAAGGACGAGGCGGCGACAGCAAAAGCCAAGCTGGAGGCAGCCGGGGCTACAGTCGAGGTAAAATAAAAGAATTAACTTGAAAACACCGCCTGAAATCGGTATAGTTACTGCTTAAAGAACACTCCGGCATGGAGGGATTACGGCTATGCCATATACGGATCTATGGATATTGATGGGGCTAGGAGGGATATTTATTGTGCTGGGGATCGGGGCTTTGCTTTGGGGTGGAGGAGAAGAGAAAGAATACTACAGGGCTATATCGGAGCGCACCGATGTTCGGGAATACATGGAGCACACCCCGGAGAGACCCGAACCCGGGGCTTTGAAGATAGGCGGCGTTATCTCCATTATCGTTGGTCTAGTCATGCTTATCGTCGGGGGAGGTTTCTGGCTCTGGGGTTGATACAAAGATATCAACTATAGATTTGGGTGCCTTTACCGGCGGCTTGCCGACAGTAACCTTATCGGGTAGTATCATACCGCTGGAGATGACCATCTTTATCCCCTCGTCAACAGGTATGTCGGTATGGGTAATCTTTTCCTCGGTGACCATTTCAAAGTAACCTGAACTCGGTACCGGCGCTGTCGGGATGTAAATGGCATACAGTTTCTTGCCCGATTTATTTATTACCTCGTTGGTGATGAAAGCCAGGGTGGTCATGCCGTCCCTGGGGAATTCAACGAAGACCACCTCGCGAAATGCGGCTTTGTTAATGCCAGCTCCGGAAAGCCCCTCGACGACTTGTTTGGCGCCGATATATATTTGTCGAAATACGGGCACCCGGGTCAGGAGTGATTCGGCGGAGCGGATTGCTTTTTTACCGATGTAGTTGCTGGCGATAACCCCGATTATATATGTCAGGACAAGGAATATGGCAAAGCCGAGCCCGGGGATCTCGCGGCCGAAGATAGCTTCAATTATCGGTTGTAGCAGGTTATCGACGCTGGAAAATAGCCACCACAGAAGCCATACGGCAATAGCTAGCGGTACCATAATGAGGATACCCGCCAGAAAGTTTCTCCTGAACACTCTTAAAAGCCAATGCCCGGTTGTTTCGTTCTTCTTCATAGCGCCTCGCTTTATGGATAAACCATTCGCCTCGGTCGGTACTGTATGGCTTCGGCTATCTGGTTTGCCTTAATTATATCACTATTATCCAGGTCGGCGACGGTACGCGCCAGCTTCAATATACGGTGAAAGGCGCGGGCTGAAAGGTGTAGCTGCTTCATAGCCGCCTTGAGTAAGCTATGGGCGTCATCCTCCGCACGGCAGAATTCTCTGACCTCAGTGGGTGTCATCTCGGCATTGCAGTTTAGTATAGACCCATCGAATCGCTCCAGCTGCCGACGACGGGCGGCGGTGACGCGTGATTGAACCTTCTTCGATCGCTCACCGAGCCTGTCGTCGGATAGCTTCTCATATTCTATGTGGGGAACCTCGACAAAAATATCGACGCGGTCTAGGAACGGTCCGCTGATG
The DNA here is from genome assembly GCA_011170385.1 of Dehalococcoidia bacterium. Classification (GTDB taxonomy): domain Bacteria; phylum Chloroflexota; class Dehalococcoidia; order Dehalococcoidales; family W693; genus W693. Next base: position 2,706 of record DUFE01000090.1, read on the forward strand.
CGCTTCTGGTATCGCGATACTAGGCCGGAAGGGCAGGTACACTGGCGAAAGGGGTCGTTGTAATAGCCGCAGGGGCAGGGGTTCATAGCCCCCACCAGCATAAAATTAGCTGGAAATGTTATACTACCTCTGGCACGGCTGATAGTAACCACCTTGTCTTCCAGTGGCTGCCGAAGAACCTCGAGCAGGGAGTGCCCAAACTCCGGCAACTCATCTAGGAAGAGCACCCCCCGATGACTCAAGCTGATTTCGCCCGGTCTGGGCCACTGCCCCCCACCTACCAGACCGGCGTTAGACAGTGTGTAGTGAAGAGCACGAAAAGATCGCTGGCGAATGAGGGGAGTGCCCGGCGGCAGGAGTCCACTGGCACTGTAGATTTTGGTTACCTCTAAGGCTTCAGCGTTTGTCATTGGCGGAAGTATCGAAGGTAATGATCGCGCCAGCAATGTTTTGCCACTCCCTGGGGGTCCGCACATAACCATGTTATGACCACCGGCGGCGGCGACTTCCAGCGCCCGTTTGACGTGCTCCTGCCCCTTGATGTGGGCTAAATCAATACCCGGTTTTTCCGGGGTAATATGCTTTTCGGGATCCTGCCGCTCATATTCAGGGGGTGGTATTTCGCCGTTTAGATAGCTGGCCAGTTGAGAGAGTGAAGAGAAAGGTACGATTTTAATACCTTCTACCAGTGATGCCTCCCTGGCATCGGCATCAGGTACGATTACCTCGGTAATCCCGTTGTAGTGTGCGGTAGCCACCATTGGCAATATACCGTTGGTGTGGCGTAGGCTGCCATCCAGAGAAAGCTCACCTATGAGAAGGGTTTTGGATACATCGGCAGTTAGCTGCCCCGAACTGATGAGAATACCGGTGGCGATGGGCATGTCGTAGGAAGGACCTGCTTTTTTTAGATCCGCCGGCGCCAGATTGACGGTGATACGCTTGGTGGGGAAGGTAAAACCGGAGTTACGTATGGCGGCGCGGACGCGCTCCCTGGCTTCCTGGACGGCCATATCGGGTAAGCCGACAAGGGTGAACGAAGGCAGGCCGGGAGAGATGTCTACCTCTACCTCTACGATGGCGCCTTCCAGCCCGATAAGGGCGCAGCTTGTTACCTTGGCTAACATAATAAAAATGTCGTCCTATTATGTTAGCGTGATGGCTGACGAGTGTCAATTGCAGTAAGAAATGACACCTCATAAAGTGTGCGGGTATTGCATCATGGATCTGTTTATGCTATACTTTACACAGAAGAAGATGATGTACCGGAGTGGGCTCAAACCCACTTTTTTATTGTTTAGAAACGATGAAAACGGAGGTTCGGTTCCGGGATGAAGAGCGACTTTGTTCTGGCTGTAACCCAGTTGGCAGCGGAGAAGAACCTGCCCAGGGAGGTGATTCTGGGGGCAGTGGAAGCGGCGCTGGAATCGGCTTATCGCAAGGATAATTTTGCCCCAGAACAGGAGATATCTGTTAAGATCGATCCCAACAGCGGCAAAGTTCAGGTATGGGCGGAAAAAACGGTAGTCGAAAAGCTACAGGATCCCCGCTGTGAGGTAACACTGGACGTGGCTCAAAAAACCAAGAAGGATGCTGAAATCGGTGATGTTGTATCGGTGGAGTCAACGCCGCGCGATGCCGGCAGGATTGCCGCACAGACAGCGAAACAGGTAATTCTGCAGCGGCTCCACGAAGCGGAGCATAGCGCCATTTACGAGGAGTTCGCCGACAAAGAAGGTGATATAATTACTGGGGTTGTGCGGCGTATAGAAGCCCGACAGGTATTCATCGATCTGGGAAGAACGGAGGCGGTAATGCAGGTGGGGGAGCAGGCACCCAATGAGAGATACCGGGTAGGGCAGCGGCTCAAAGCATATCTGGTAGAAGTGGCGCAGTCACAACGCGGCCCGGTACTGGTGGTATCGCGCTCACACCCAAGTCTGCTGCGAAGGTTGTTCGAACTGGAGGTGCCGGAGATATACAATGGGACGGTGGAGATTAAATCTGTAGCCCGTGAAGCCGGCTTTCGCAGCAAGGTGGCGGTAACGACCAGCCAGGAGGGAATCGACCCAGTTGGCTGCTGTGTCGGTCTTCGCGGTATAAGGATACAGAATATCGTCAACGAGCTGAATGGAGAGAAGATAGACGTCGTTAGCTGGAGTCCTGATATCGCCGTTTTCATCACAAATGCCCTGAGTCCGGCACAGGTGGTGCGTGTCATAACGAACGAGGAAGAGGGGTCGGCGGTGGCAATTATACCTGATAAACAACTATCGTTAGCCATTGGTAAAGAGGGGCAGAACGTGCGGCTGGCGGTGAAACTGACTGGCTGGAGGATTGACATAAAGAGTGTTTCCGAAGTGGAGGAGGAGGAGATGGCGAAGGATGCTACGGAGGAAAAAGCTGCTAAAACCATTGAATCATCCGAAGCCGTCGAGGGGATTGAGGAGGAAACAGGAGTAGAAGAGCCGACACTGGTTTCGGTGGGCATATCTGAAGAGGCGGGTGAAGTTATAGCACCAATGAAGGTGGCTAAAGAAAAAGCGGGTATCAAGCTTAAGTTCGTCGAGGATATAATGCCGCCACCGCCACCCAAACCGGAGCCGAAGCAAAAGAAGAAGAAAAAGAAGGCCACTCGCATCAGGAAGGGCGAGGAAGATGGCATACGCTTGAAGAGGAAACGGCGGGAAGTTGACATATATGAAGACGAAGACGAAGAGTATTAGCAAGCATACCCCGCAGCGAACCTGTGTTGCCTGCCGGACGGTAAGTGATAAGCGGGAACTGGTTCGTCTGGTGCGTGTCGAAGACGGTATTGCTGAAATTGACGATAGTGGCAGGAAGAATGGGCGGGGTGCATATCTCTGCCGGCGTCAGAAGTGCTGGCAGGAAGGGTTAAAAGGTGGTCGCCTGGAGCGTGCCCTGCGCACTACTCTAAAGCCTGAAAACAAAAAAAGACTTGTCGAATACGGTAGTAGCATTCAGGGGGATTAGACGGTGGTTGAAGAAGGAAAAAATAATGCAGATAAGCAACCGGACATAAACGAGGGCAACGGTTCTCGCTCGGAGGACATAACCACGATAGAGATTGCCGCTACCATCAGTGTAAGGGAACTAGCCGATATGCTGGAAGTAAGCGCCATTGATATTATCAAGCAGCTAATGAGAAACGGCATTATGGCTAATATCAACCAGGTGATAGACTACGAGGTAGCGGCGGCGATAGCTGCTGAATTCGGTTATGAAGCGCATCCGCAGCCGCTGACGGCCCGCAGACACCCCAGCGTTATCAGTGAGATAAAAAAACAGCAACTTTTAAGCGAAGAATCGATCAATTTGAAGCCGAGGCCGGCGGTGGTCACAATAATGGGGCACGTCGATCACGGTAAGACCCGCCTCCTTGATGCCATCAGGCAGGCGAATGTTATGGACACCGAAACCGGCGGTATCACCCAGCATATTGGTGCCTATCAAGTGGAGATAGACGGCAAGAAAATTACCTTTCTCGATACGCCGGGGCACGAAGCCTTTACCGCTATGCGGGCGCGCGGGGCGCAGGTTACCGATATAACCGTCCTAGTGGTAGCAGCTGATGACGGCGTCATGCCGCAGACCAAGGAAGCTATTGACCATGCAAGGGCGGCGGGAGTACCAATTGTAGTAGCTATCAACAAGATAGATAAACCCGATGCCAACCCGGAGCGAGCCAAGCAGCAGCTTGCCGACGCCGGATTAGTGGTGGAGGAGTGGGGAGGCGATATCGTCTGCGTGCTGACCTCAGCAAAGAGTAAGACGGGTATCTCCGACCTGCTGGAGAATATTTTACTAGTGGCTGAACTGGAAAACCTTAGAGCTGATCCTTCCCAGCCGGCAAAGGGTGTGGTTATCGAAGCCAGGATGGATAAGACCAAGGGTCCGCTGGCTACGGTGCTGGTTCACGACGGGACGTTGAGGCTGGGCGATATGGTGGTGACAGGCAGCACCTGGGGCAGGATTAAGGCCATGTTCAACGATACCGGCAAACGGATAAGAAAAGCCAAGCCATCATCGCCGGCAGTAATCCTCGGTTTGCATAGCATTCCCCAGGTCGGCGACGCGATGACAGCTGTTGCCGGCGAACGCCAGGCGAAGGCTCTGGTGCGGGATAACCAGGAGCAGTCACAGCGGGAATCGAAAGTGGTTAGCCTGACCAACCTGTTTGACCAGATAAGCACCGGCGATGTCAAGGAGCTGGATATCATCCTAAAAGTAGATGTACAGGGTAGCGTTGAGCCTATCAGGGCTTCGCTGGAAAAACTGGCAACGGACGAGGTTCAGGTTAAGACCATACATAGTGGTAGTGGTAATGTTACTGAGAGTGACGTAATGTTAGCCGTTGCTTCAAAGGGGCTGGTATTAGCCTTCAATACTAAGATAGAAGCCGGAGCCCAGAAGCTGGCTGAAGCCGAGGGTATAGACATACGAAGCTACAAGGTGATTTATGACCTGGTTGGCGATATCGAAAAAGCGCTTAAGGGTATGCTAACACCGGAGTTCGTTGATGTCGTCGAAGGACGTGCCGAGGTTCGGGTAGTATTTCAGGGTGCAAAGCACAGTAAGATAGCCGGCGTCTATGTAAATGAAGGTAAGGTGAGCCGTGGTGCATCAGTGCGGGTACGACGCAACGATCAGGTAGTACTGGAGTCTTCGGTTATCAGCTTACGGCGTTTCAAGGACGATGTCAGGGAAGTAGCCGCTGGTTATGAATGCGGAGTAGGCATCAAGGACTATAACGATATTCGGGTCAGCGATGTACTGGAATTCTTCAGGAAAGAGAAAGCTGGCTAGAAAATGGCATACCGTATCGAGAGAGTGAATAGCCTCATCCGCCAGGAAATCAGCGACCTGATTCAACATCAGGCGAAAGATCCCAGGCTTGGTAGCCTGGTATCCGTTACCGAGGTCTCCACTTCAGCCGACCTGAAATATGCCCGAGTATTCATCAGCGGTATCTGCAACAAGGAAGAAAGGGAAGAGACGATCAGTGTGCTTGGAGCGGCTTCGGGTTTTTTACGAAACAAGCTGGCACATCGTTTGCGACTGCGCCATATCCCGGAGTTAGACTTCCGCTGGGACGATTCCATAGAAAAAGGGGCTCATCTTCTGGAGCTTATCGATCGTGTTACCGGTGATGAGGATAAAAAATAGCTATGGACGGTATCCTGAATATAAATAAGCCGCCGGGAAGGACATCTTTCAGCGTGGTGGCTATGGTCAGGAAGCTGTGCCGGGAGCGGCGCGTTGGGCACGCCGGAACGCTGGATGCGATGGCTGGTGGCGTTCTTCCGGTCTGTGTGGGGAAGGGGACGAGGGTGATCGAGTTCCTGATGGATGCCAGAAAGCTGTATCGCGCTGTTATCAGGTTGGGTGTCGCTACGGACACCTACGACGCCACCGGTAAAGTAATCCAGGAAGGGAATGCCGCCGGCATCAGCCGTGAGCAGGTAGAATTGGCGCTGGAGACATTCTGCGGTTCCATTGTGCAGACGCCACCGATGTACAGCGCCTTAAAATACAGGGGGCAGCGGCTCTACAGGCTTGCTCGCGCCGGTATGGAGATCAAACGTGAAAGCCGCCCGACTACAGTCTACCGCATAGAGTTGAAAGATTTCGTGACGACAGTGGTTACCCTGGAAGTGGAATGCTCACGGGGAACCTATATACGCTCACTGGCTCATGACCTGGGGCAAATGCTGGGATGTGGCGCACACCTCGAACACCTGCTTCGCCTTAAGTACGGCCCCTTTGATATAGACGATGCCGTTTCCCTGAAACAGTTTGAAGAAGGCTTTAACAACGGCTCCTGGCAGAAGCTAGTCTATCCGATAGATACCGTACTGGGCCAATGGACGTCTGTGGTTGTGGGAGAAGAGCAGGAAAGGATGATAAAGCACGGTGGTAGTGTGGTTATAGAGGATATTCAAATCGAAGACGGGGTTGGCAGCAGATGCCGTGCCTACAACCGGGACGGCTACTTTATAGCCATACTTTATTTCGACCCGGAGAAAAGGCAGTGGCAACCGGAGAAGGTCTTCGCTTAGTCCTTTGAGATAACCGAGCGGTGAAACGAAAATCACCCTTGACAACTGGCGTATAAAGTAGCTATAGTTCAGGGGGCGTCTGGAGGTGGCGAATTAAGCCAGAGGTGTGTCGTTTAATCGTTTAAGCGCCGGTGAATTAGGGATGGATGGGCTCTGAGCCATAGATCGTATAGAGCTACACCATCTATCCTGGTGGTATAATATTATTGTCTGTATGTGTTCTTTTGTTTCCCGGCGGTGAGTGTCGGGTTTTTAGTTTGATTAAAGGTATATTGAAGGGGGGTTGTAAATTGGGTAACATAAATGTAGCCATAATAGGTGTCGGTAACTGCTGTTCATCGCTGGTACAGGGCATTTACTACTATAAAAAGGTGAAGGATGTAGAGTTCGTCCCCGGATTGATGCATGTCAATCTGGGCGGCTATCACATCAGCGATATCAATTTTGTTGCCGCATTCGATATAGACAAGAACAAGGTCGGTAAAGACCTGGGCCAGGCGATCTACGTAACGCCCAACAACACCTACAAATTCTGCGATGTGCCGGAGCTCGGAGTAAAAGTGGAACGGGGTATGACACACGATGGGCTGGGCAAGTACCTGTCGCAAATAATCGAAAAAGCTCCCGGACAAACTGCGGATATCGTTAGGATACTTAAAGACACCAATACCGATGTCGTCATCAGCTACCTGCCCGTAGGCAGTGAAATGGCAACCAAGTGGTATGTAGAGCAGATTCTTGATGCCGGTTGCGGCTTTATCAACTGCGTCCCCGTGTTTATAGCCAGAGAGAAATATTGGCAACAGCGTTTCGCCGAGAGGGGTTTACCCGTCATCGGTGATGACATAAAGTCACAGGTCGGCGCCACTATAACCCACCGGGTTCTCACCCGGCTATTCCAGGATCGCGGCGTCAAGCTGGAGCGAACCTACCAGCTTAATTTCGGCGGCAATACGGATTTTCTCAATATGTTGGAGCGGGAAAGGCTGGAGTCCAAGAAGATATCCAAGACTAATGCAGTAACCTCTCAACTTGGCTACAAGCTGGACCCCGGCGATATCCATGTCGGTCCTAGCGATTACGTCCCCTGGCTTACTGACCGCAAGTTCTGCCACCTGAGGATGGAAGGACGTACTTTCGGCGATGTTCCGCTGAACCTGGAGCTGAAGCTCGAGGTGTGGGACAGTCCCAACTCGGCGGGGGTGGTTATAGATGCCATACGCTGCTGCAAACTGGCTATGGACAGGGGGATGAAGGGGGCGATTAGGGCTCCATCGTCATACTTTATGAAGTCACCTCCGGTTCAGTATACCGATGACGAAGCCCGCCGGCTGACGGAGGAGTTTATAGCCGAGACTAAAAAAGCGAAGGCGGCGGATAAAACTAAGCAGGAAGAGGCTTGAGCTCGAACGATTTATGATAACTAAAAACCTACAGTCGGGGATTTAGTATCGCTTATGAAGATTGCACTGGTTTCACCCTATGACTTCGCCTATCCCGGGGGGGTGGTTAACCATATACTGGCACTGAACAACCAGTTTAACAAGATGGGGCACGACGTCCGCATTATCGCCCCGGCGTCGAAAGAGGTTGACGATGCTGGTTGCAAGTTCGTCGCTATCGGTAAAGCCCGTCCCATTCCGGTGCGTGGAACCACCATAAGAATTGCCATATCGCTCCGGCTGGCGTCAAGGATAAAGGAAGTGCTGGCAAAGGAGAAGTTCGATATAATCCACCTGCATGAGCCATTTATGCCAATGCTGTGCTCTGCTATCCTGCGTTTTTCTGATACAATCAATATAGGTACCTTCCATGCCGCCAGGGGAGGCAAGCCCGGTTACTACTGGGGTTGGCCAATATCGACATATATGCTGCATCGGCGGCGAAAGAAGCTAAACGGTAAAATAGCCGTTTCCAGACCGGCTAGAGACTTTGCCATCAGGTACGTACCCGGCGAATACGATATCATTCCCAACGGTATCGACCTGGGGCATTTCTCCAGCAACGTTCTACCGATAGATGAGTTCTGTGACGGTAAACTGAATATCCTCTTCGTCGGCAGGCTGGAAAAGAGGAAAGGCTTAGATTATTTGCTCAAAGCCTACCGACGGGTAAAGCGGGAGTTTCCCGAATCACGGCTGATCGTCGTCGGTCCCGGCACCAGATTTCGCCGCAAGTACGAAAGGCAGGTAAGCAAGCAAAATATAGCCGACGTCGTTTTCGTCGGCAATGTCTCCTACGAGGAACTGCCCCGCTACTATAAGACCGCTGATATATTCTGCTCACCGGCTATCGGGCAGGAGAGCTTTGGTATCGTTTTACTGGAGGCGATGGCTGTCGGTAAGCCCGTCGTTGCTTCGAATATAGAGGGTTATGCCGGCGTAATGACCGATGGGCTGGAAGGCTTGCTGGTACCGCCTAAAAAAGAGGTCGAATTAGCCGGGGCACTGATGAAACTTATGTCCGATAATTTACTGCGACGGCAAATGGGGAGTAGGGGAATAGAAACCGCCCGGCAGTATGATTGGGAGAAGGTTGCCTGCCGGGTCTACGATTACTATGTAAAGATAATAAAAGAGATGCCGTATCGGAAGGATTCGCTGGAATACGAAACGATGTCGGCACCGGTTCAGAGAAGGCAGTATTTGTGATGATGGCTTTACAGTGGTGTAGAGGCGATGGCAGGTTTATCGCAAGTTCGTAAAGCTGCATCCGGCTGCTTCACCGAGCCGGTGGTGAGGGTTTTAGCCAGGACGCCGATAACGCCCAACAGCCTGACCTGGTTCGGTTTTTTCATATCTATAAGTGCTGCCGTGCTGATTGCTATGGGGCACCTGCTTATCGCCGGTGTTATCGTCCTTTTCGGCGGCTTTTTCGATATGTTAGACGGGGCACTGGCTCGCCGCACCAAGCGGGTTACTCTGTTCGGCTCTGTGCTGGACTCCACGCTGGACCGCCTGTCTGAGGGAGCGCTGCTGCTCGGCGCTCTGGCGCTGTTTTCCAGTGAAGGATCGTTGGTCGGTGTCGTTTTGATCGGCATCGTCTTGGTATTTTCGATGCTGGTGAGCTATATCAGAGCCAGGGCGGAGGCTCTGGGGATCGAATGCCTGGTGGGGATATTTACCCGCCCGGAGAGGATTATCGTGCTGGCGGTTGGGCTTTTAATCAATCAGCTGGAGATTGCTTTGTGGATAATAGCCGTTTTCAGTTTTATTACCGTCGGGCACAGGCTTGTCTATGTGTGGCGACAGATGAAAAACAGGAAAGTTGAGGAAGAATAATGGCGGTTATTGCTGTTGTTGGGGCACAATGGGGAGACGAAGGCAAAGGCAAGGTTGTCGATATGCTGGCGGAGAGGGTAAAGATGGTCGTCCGTTTTTCCGGTGGCGATAACGCCGGCCATACGGTGATAAATCCCATAGGAGACTTCAAGCTGCACCTGATTCCTTCCGGTATTTTCTACCCCAGCGTTACCTGCATCATCGGCAGCGGGACGGTTATCAACCCCGCCCGCCTGATTGAGGAGATAGACAAACTCAACCATAAGAAGGTAGATACCAGTCATCTGGTTATCAGTGACCGTGCTCACCTGGTTATGCCCTATCACCTGCTCCTTGACGGATTGGAAGAGGAGTCCAGGGCGGGTAAGGCGATAGGGACGACACGGCGTGGTATAGGACCTGCCTTTGCCGATAAGGTAGCCAGGCTCGGTATACGCGCCGGCGAGTTGCTGGATAAAAAGGCTCTATTGGATCGACTTGCTTCCATCCTCGAGCATAAGAATGCAATACTGACAAAGATATATGGCGCCGAACCGTTGTCACTGGACGAAGTCTACGAGCAATATTGCCGCTATGGGGAGCGTCTTGCCGGCTATATAAAGGAAACGACTACCATAATCAGGAAAGCCCGGGAAAGAGGCGATGGCATACTACTGGAGGGAGCCCAGGGAGCTCTACTGGATCCCGATTATGGCACCTATCCATACACCACTTCTTCTTCACCGCTGGCAGGGGGAGGCTCGCTGGGGGCAGGTATCGGTCCCACAGGGATAGATCGCGTACTTGGGGTATTTAAAGCATATTGTACGCGCGTCGGCGGTGGTCCGATGCCCACCGAGCTTGAGGACGAAACCGGCAATCGGATTCGCGAACGGGCTTGTGAGTACGGCACCACAACCGGTAGACCGAGACGCTGCGGCTGGTTCGACGCTGTTGCCGCCGGCTTAAGCAATCAGGTCAACGGCTTAACCGGTATGGCGATAACGCGCCTCGACGTACTCGACGACCTGCCGGAGCTGAAGATTTGCGTTGCCTATGAGCTGGACGGCAGGACTATCGACTACTTCCCATCCAGTGCCGCCACCCTGGAGAGATGCAGGCCTATATATGAGAAGCTGGAGGGCTGGCAGGCGGATACCACTGACGTTAGGAGGTTCGATGACCTGCCCGAACAGGCTAAGAAGTACGTAAAGAGGCTGGAAGAGCTTATTTCCTGCCCGGCAGACCTTATCTGCGTTGGCCCGGCGCGGGAGCAAAAGATAGAGGTCAGACCTGTATTGTAGTCTGAAATAAGACTATATCGGCAGGTCTATCTTATAGTCCTTAAGCGTTTCCCGTATAAGGGCAGCCGTTTTCTCGTCAGGCTCATACAGGGGTGGGCGGGGTTTACCCACGTGGAAGCCGGCATGGTTCATAGCGTACTTAATCGGGATCGGGTTGGCGATAACGAACAGGGCATTGATTAACGGCATCAGACGGCGATGAACCTCGGCGGCTCTGGTGGTGTTGCCACCGATGAAGCTGTCAACCATCTCCTTTATCTGACTGCCGACTATGTTCGAGGCTACGCTTATAACGCCGTAACCGCCCAGCGCTAATATAGGTAAGGTGTCACCGTCGTTGCCGCTCCAGACAATGAAGTCGTCGGCGGTGTTTTCGATGATTTTAGATATTTCGCTGAAGTTACCGCTGGCTTCCTTGGTGCCGATGATGTTATCTATCTTGCTCAATCGTATTGTCGTATCTGCAGACAGGCTGACGATAGTGCGTGACGGCACGTTGTAGAGGATGCAGGGCAGATCGGTGCTTTCGGCGATAGTCTTGAAGTGACGATAGAGACACTCCTGGGTTGGCTTATTGTAGTAGGGGACGACCAGCAGGCATGCGTCGACGCCGGTGCCCTCGGCGGCTCTGGTGGCTTCTATTGCCTCGGTGGTGCTGTTTGAGCCGGTGCCGGCGATTACTGAACCCCGCCCGCCCACGGCAGATTTTATCTCGGAAAAAAGCTTGAGCTCTTCATCGCGGATGAGGGTTGGTGATTCGCCGGTGGTTCCCACCACCACCACGCCATTGCTGCCGGAATCGAGCAGAGCCAGAGCCAGTCGTTTTGCCTGCTCGTAGTCTACGGCGCCGTCTTCGGTGAATGGGGTTACCATAGCCGTTATTACTCTACCCAGGTCTTTCATTTCACACCTCCATTGTTGAGCCAGCCCCTTTTAATCATCTCTTCGGCAATCTGGATGGTGTTGAGGGCGGCTCCTTTTCTCAGGTTATCGGCGACAATCCACATAACCAGACCGTTGGAGTGTGAGACATCGCGGCGGATGCGGCCGACGAAGACATCGTCGGTGCCAGCCAAAGACCACGGTTGAGGGTACAGGCTGATAGCCGGGTCGTCCAGCAGCTTGACACCGGGAGCCTGTGCCAGTATACGACGGGCTTCGTCGGGAGACATGGAGCTGGAGAACTCTACGGTGACGGCTTCGCTATGTCCGACGAATACCGGCACGCGAACGCAGGTTGCCGATATGGCGATGTCATCGGCATGCATTATCTTTCTCGTTTCCTCCATCATCTTCCATTCTTCCCTGGTATAGGCATTGTCCAGAAAAACGTCTATCTCTGGCAGTGCGTTGAAAGCAATCTGATGAGGATAGACGTGGGGTACGGTTGCCTGGCCGTTAAGCACCTGTTTCGCCTGTGTGTTCAGCTCGACGACGGCGGCTGAACCGGTACCGGAAACCGCCTGATATGTGGATACAATGATGCGCTTGATGGGGTTGACCTTATGCAACGGATATAGAGCTGTTACCATCTGTATGGTGGAGCAGTTGGGATTGGCGATGATGCCGTTATGCTTCTTGATATCCTCCGGATTTATTTCAGGGACCACCAGCGGTACCTTGGGATCCATGCGGAATGCCGAGCTGTTATCGACAACCACCGCTCCTGAACGGGCGGCTATAGGCGAAAAGTATTTGCTGATATCGGCGCCAGCGGAGAAAAGGGCGATATCTATACCCTTGAACGATTCGGGAGTTGTCTCCTTGACTTCGTGCTCCTGATGAGAAAAGAATAACTTCTTACCCGCCGAGCGGTACGAAGCCAGCATCTCTATGGATTCGATGGGAAAGCTACGCTGCTCCAGAATCTTGATGAACTCCTGACCTACCATACCAGTAGCGCCGACGATAGCCACCCTGTACCCGTTCATTAATACCTCCTATAATCCTAGCAGTGAATCGAGCCCGTGCACCAGACCTTTGCGCTTGATCACTTCCTTGGTAGCCAATATAACACCCGGCATATAGCACTCTCTACTGGTAGTGTCGTGCTTGATGGTCAGCGTCTGCCCTGGGCAACCGAGAATAACCTCCTGACTGGCTAAAATACCGGGCAGTCGCACGCTGTGGATGGTAATACCTTCGACATTCTGCCCGAGGCTATCCGCCTTTTCTTTTTGCGGGGGCTGACGAAAGGGTTTCTCCCTGGCTGATACCATTGCCTGCGCCGTTTTCAGGGCGGTTCCGGATGGAGCGTCGGCTTTAAGATGATGGTGCAGCTCTATAATCTCGGCGTAGTCGAAGTACCTGGCGGCAATCTGCGATAGGTGCATCATCAGCACCGCCCCTAAGGCGAAGTTGGGCGCCACTACCACTCCGACACCGTTTTTAATCGCCAGTTTGTCGATCTCATCCAGTTCTTCGGTGGTTAAGCCGGTGCTGCCGATTACCATATTGATGCCGTACTTTGTGGCGAGACGCACTGCTGACATAGCAGCTTTGGCATTTGTAAAGTCTATTATTACCTGTGGACGGCATCTTTTAATGATATATAATAAATCTGAAGAGAAGGGTATGCTGCCGGAGCCGTCGGGGAGGGGAAGGGAATCAACAGGGGTTTTTAGTTCTACGGCGCCAACGAGCCGTGTTTCAGGCTCTCGGCATATGGCATCGATAACCTGTTGGCCCATACGTCCGGAGGCACCGTGAACTGCAATCCTTATCGGCTTCATAGCTATACCTCTTCTATGCTAATAACGCCGTTTTGCCGTCATCTGGCGGGGGCGCTGAGGGGAACGGAGGTCACGTTGCCTTCGGGGTGGGCGGTCGCTTCTTCTACGATCAGGCCTTTCGCCTTCTTTTTCGAAGACAGCCCGGCGCGAAAGGTTTACCCTACCCTGGCTGTCTATTTCAGTTACCTTCACTGTAACCTCGTCGCCTACTTTTACTATGTCCTCTACCTTGTCCACCCGGTAGTCAGCAAGCTCGCTGATATGAACCATGCCTTCTTTGCCTGGCAGAATCTCGACGAAAGCGCCGAAGCTCATTATGCGGGTTACTTTGCCGGTGTAAGTAGCGCCGACCTCCACCTCCCTGGTAAGGTCCTCTACCATCTTGATAGCTTTTTTTGCGGATACCTCATCTGTGGAGCCGATGAAGGCGATGCCTTCGTTGTTTATATCTATAGTTGTTTTGGTTTCTTCGGTGATAGCTCTTATTGTTTTGCCACCGGGACCGATTACGGCGCCGATTTTATCCGGAGGTATCAATAACTTGTACATTCGAGGCGCATAGCGGCTCAATTCCGAACGGCTGACATTGATTGTCTTGTTCATCTCATCCAGTATGAACAGTCGGGCTTCCTTTGCCTGGTCAAGAGATTTCTCAAGAATCTCCATGCTCAAGCCCTTGAGCTTGGTATCAAGCTGGATGGCGGTGATGCCGGCACAAGTTCCGGCTACCTTGAAGTCCATATCACCGTAGTTGTCCTCCATGCCCTCTATATCGGTCAGCAGGGCGAAATCTTCCCCTTCGCCGGTGACCAGGCCGATTGATATGCCGGCGACGGCGGCTTTAACCGGGATGCCGGCGTCCATCAATGATAAGCTGGAGGCGCAGGAGCTTGCCATAGATGTACTGCCGCTGGAGCTCAATACCTCTGATACCAGCCGGATGGTATAGGGAAAATCTTCATCCGGAGGCATAACCGGTACCAGGGCGCGCTCCGCCAGTGCTCCGTGCCCGATAGAGCGGCGGCTGGGGGTGCCAACGCGCTTGACCTCGCCGGTGGAGAAAGGCGGGAAGTTGTAATGGTGCATAAAGCGTTTGGTCTCTTCAATACCCAACCCGTCGAGCTGCTGCTCCTTCCTGATGGGTCCCAAGGTGGTTATGGTCAATACCTGTGTTTCACCGCGGGTGAACAGCGCCGAGCCGTGGACGCGGGGTAGCAAGCCTGTTTCGCAGTTCAGGGGGCGCACCTGTGTAAGGCTGCGTCCACTGACGCGTTTACCTCTGGTTAGGATGCTCTCCCTGATTTCAGCCCTGATAAGCTTATCAAAGTCGTTTATTATATCTGCTTCGGCATAGGTATTTCCCAGGTCGGCTATAAGCTCTTCCTTAATGCTGTCCAGGGCTTTATCGCGAAGCTCTTTTTCGGCGTGCTTCATTGCCTGCGATAGTTTTTTGCCCACGGCCGATGATACGGCGGAGATCAATCCGTCGGGCAGCTCAATTATCGGAGCTTCCTCTTTCGGTTTGCCGAAATCCTGCCGAAACTGCTCCTGAAGAGCGATAATCTGCTGGTTGGCTTCGTGCCCGAACTTAATTGCCCGGTTGACTATATCCTCGCTGACGATGTTGGCTCCGGCTTCAAGCATAACCACCGCTTCCCTGGTACTGGCAACAACCAGGTCCAGGTCGCTATATTCCATTTGAGGCATCGTCGGGTTGAGCACCAGCTCGTTATCGATATAACCGACGTGTACGGCGCTTACCGGACCGTCAAATGGAACTTCGGAGATGGACAGGGCTGCCGAGCTGCCGATGATAGATAGTATATCCGGGTCATTTTCATGGTCGACGGAAAGGACGGTGATAACAAGCTGGATGTCCCGTCGCCATTCCTTGGGCAATAGGGGGCGGAGGGGGCGGTCTGTTAGGCGGCAGGTGAGCGTCGCCTCCTCGCTGGGTCGTCCCTCGCGGCGGATGAAGCCGCCCGGAATCTTGCCGGCGGCGTATAGCCTTTCTTCATAATCTATAGTCAGGGGCAGGAAGTCTGCGCCTTCCCGCGGTTTGGGGCTGATACATGCGGTAACCAGAATAAGCGTATCTCCATAGCGAACAGTTACCGCAGAGTCTGCCTGATTGGCTAGCTTTCCCGTTTCTATTGTGAGATTTCTGCCGCCAAAGTCACATTCCAGGGAATAGGGAGTTGTCAATAGTCTCTCCTTGTTTCTGTAGTCGAAGGCTTTTACTTGCGGAGACCGAGGCTTTTGATTAGCTTCTTATAACGGCTGACGTCCTGTCGGTTCAGATAAACAAGTAGTCGTCTTCGCTGGCCGATTAGTTTTAGTAAGCTGCGTTTGGTATGGAAATCGTGGCTGTTAGCCGCCATATGCCTGGTTAGCTGGTTTATCCTCTCCGTAAGCACGGCTATCTGGACTTCAGTCGAGCCGTTATCGCCATCGTGCAGCTTGTAATCGTCTATAACGCTTGCCTTTTTTCCCTTATCCAAGTTTTTCTCCTGCTACATATGTAGCAGAGTATAGCATAAATACCGGATAGTGTAAAACAGCCGTGATATATATAAAAGGACGCAAGGATTAAGCTCTTTTTCCTTAACTACCTTTGACGAGGGTGAGTAGGGTGGAAACGAAGATTCAGGTGGGTTAGGAGTGGCAAATTAAGAAGTTAAAAGGGGGACGAAACCCCCTTAATATATCCAGTGCAGCTTCAGCTTGGTTGTAATGTGAAAGAAATATTACTCTATGGAACCAGCTGTGTTGCTATCTGCCCCGGTACCCATAGACCGTAGATGATAATCAATGTGATGATAACGGCGGCGATTATTACCCATTCGGTTACTCCCCAAACCGGGCGGCGCACTGTCTCCGTACCAGCAGCCGTTTTAAGCTCTTGGAGCAGACGCGCTTTATACTCCGGTAACGGAGGTGTATACCCGTATGCCGAGCCCTATATATTGTTCATATTCTCTTCGCTGTTGACATCGAAATCACTCATTTTTTACACCTTTCTTATATTATAATAGTCGTCTTTTACCGACATTATCCCTCACCCGGGATTGCAAGCTCGTCCTGTAGCTCCTTCCGGGCTCGTGCTAGAATACCTTCGACGGATTTCTCGGTTCTTCCCATTATTTCGCCTATGTCAGAAACCGAAAAACCCTCGATATATTTCAGTACAACAGCCTGCCTGTAGTGCAGCGGTAATTTCAGTAGAGCCTGTCTTATAGCTATATTGGAATCTTCGGTTTCGCCCGTGCCGGCTTCAGCCTGGTCACTATCAGGCAGCTTCTCCGAATCGACTTCGTAGCCGACCCGGTACTTGTCTTCTCTTTTCTTGTGACGGTAGAAATCGGCAACCTTTCTGCTGGCTATACTGTATAGCCAGGTAGAGATGCTGCTTCTTAACTGAAAATACTTTATCGCTTTGACTGCCGCTATGAAGGTTTCCTGGACTATCTCCTGGGCTACTTCGCGGTCTTTGTCCACCTGATTGTACACCATGGAATAAACACGATCGATGTTAGCGTTATACATCTGCTCGACGGCATCGGGATCGCCTTGTTTCAGTCTTTCTACGAGTTCGGTTTCATCATCATATGATTTTAACTTCGGCTCGGTTTTAGTTTCTGTCTTTCCCATGAGTTTAACCTCCGCCTTTGCTATCAATTTTTAGAAGCAATTCATAACATATTTAATCTAGCATATATTTTTTCAAAAGGCAATAGATATAAACAGTATATAGAAACTTGCCTTGCTCCAATCGCTGCCCGCCCATTGCAGATAAAAGCATTGTGGCGGCGTTTGTGAGAGGTGTTTTGGGTTATACCTTTAGGGTGGATGAGGATATAACGTTTGATTTAGCCGATAAGCGCTGCAACACAGGCGGCGTCTAGAAGTCCTGAACCCGTGCCGGTGATACCGATATCGATGCAACCGGCTTCGATTATTGTCTTGACCTCGTCGTTAATCCTGCCGTCACCGTTTGTATCGGTTGCCGTGTTGAAAAGCAGGGCGGCTATGCCGCTTACATGGGCGGCTGCGAATGATGTGCCGCTTTCATATTCATAGGTATCTCCAGGGAAGGTGGAATATATCTTGTATCCAGGAGCCGCCAGGTCCACCCAGGCGCCCCAGTTCGATAACGGAGCCAGCTTCTCATCCTCTTTGATGGCTGCTACGGAGATGGTGCTGTTATAGCAAGCGGGGTAGACCGGTTCCTGGCTACATCTATTGCCGGCGGCGGCTACAATCAAAGCTCCATTGTCCCAGGCGTACTGCACCGCTTCTTCCAGCTCCGGGGTCGATTCCTTGATTTCGATGCTTATATTGATGACACTGGCATTATTGTCAACCGCCCAGACGATTCCTCTGGCAAGGTCCGAAACATCGCACCTGCCTCTGTCATCGGCTACCTTGACGTTCAGCAGGAGATAGCCGGGAGCAATGCCGATAACCCCGATGCCGTTATCTTCGGCGGCAATAATGCCGGCTATGTGGGTACCATGGCCGTAGATGTCGTCAGCGGTGGGGCTATCGGTAAAATTGGCCTCGCCGATCACCTGCCCCGCCAGGTCTTCATGGTTAACATCGATACCGGAATCCAGTACCGCCACCACAATCCCTTTATCTTCGGCTATTTCCTGCCATAGCTCGGCAATATGAAGTTTCGTCAGTGCCCACTGCTCATCGGTGTCCACACCGTATTCCGTAAGGTAGTCAGAGGCTGAAACGCTATCTTCCGCTCGCTCTGTCTCTTCAACGCCGCTAGTATACTTCTGGGGCTGTGCTGCCTGTACCGAATGGCCGTTGTTGATCACACTTGCCTGTGAGGTTACGAAGGCGCAAGATGCAACCACAACGGCGGTTACTAAAAGTAAAGCAAACAGTATTTTCAGTAATTTACGCACATACAAATTATTGCGCCGTTGAGTAGCTACACATATAGCGCAATAGTTGCAAAACTACTGGTTTATTGGTAATGAGGATTTAGTATTGGGTGTTACTTTTTACCTAGTACTTTTGAGGGATACGTCGGCTGAGTTACGACTAATACATTGAGAGAGATGATTAGATGGTAGTACTAGAGTGATAAATGTCATATTAAATAAGGCGTTGGATTATTAAAATTTATTAAAAGTGATAATAAAGGAGGAGAACGAATGAATATTATAAGGAGCTTTAGAATGAAAAGACTTATTTTTATCTTTTTATCTGTTGTCCTAGCATTTGGGGTGACCTTACCAGCAGCGACACCGGTTTCGGCTGGGATTGAATATGATCCGACAAGTGAAACTGTATCTGTCGAAGCTGGTTCCAGTAGTTCCTTTCCACTGACTTTGAATTACCTAGTAGTTGGTGAGGAATATACTGGATTTTTATCTGGCTCTGGTCCCAATAAAGTTCAAGACAGTTGGGTAATCCTCCCTTCCTTTACTGCTGAGAGTACTTCAAAAACACTTACTATAACTGTACATCCACCCCCTGGTACTGCTGCAGGAACATACACTTCGAAGATAAAATATCTTTCTTCAGCCAGCGGGTGTGATCTAACTGTAATTGTTACAGCCGGTGACCCTGATTCTATCGTGGTTACCCCAACAGGCGAACAAAATACGGTTGGCGATCCACATATCTTTACCGCCACTGTGAAAGATGGAGAAGGCAATCCGTTGGAAGGCATCTCTGTTACCTGGTCTATCCAAAGCGGGCCTGGCTCACTGGATAATATAACTACCACTACAAATGCTAGTGGCCAGACCACCAACACCCTCAACTCAACCGAGCCCGGTACCACTACTGTAAGGGCAGCCTGGACCGATGACGCTGGGGTAAATGGCGAGGCCACCAAGATATGGGTAGTAGGTGACCCTGATTCTATCGTGGTTACCCCAACAGGCGAACAAAATACGGTTGGCGATCCACATATCTTTACCGCCAC
>DUFE01000091.1 GCA_011170385.1 Dehalococcoidia bacterium
CACCCCCGGCAGCCAAGCCTATAATGTATTAATCCTTACTTTTCCTGCTTCCGCCTGTTACCAGAGGAACTATAAAAATTACACATGCCACCAGAAATATAACGCTGCCGATAAGATATAACATATCGCCGTTGATAACAGCCGATGAAATAAAGAAAACGGCGCATACCAGAAACAGAACCCAACCCCACAGATTATATTTTCTTTCCCTGCTCATGTTATTAATATGATTCTAAAAATTATATCAGTTCGTCTGGCTGCGGGCAATCAGCTATAATTTGACAGCGGCAGCCCAGCCGTTATATGGTTATTTACGAAAGTGGGTTATTACTTTGGCTGATTTATCCGAATGGCAGCAAACGCTGGGCACCCGCTTCAAAGACCCTTCCCTGCTCGAGCAGGCGCTGGTGCATAGCTCCTTTATTAATGAGAATCTTGGTACCGCTACAGCTTCTAACGAAAGGCTAGAATTCCTGGGAGACTCCGTCCTAGGCATGGTCATCGCCGGAGAGCTATACACACGGTATCCCCAGCACAGCGAAGGTGAGATGACCAAAATGCGTTCCGTACTGGTCCGTAGTGGTACACTGAAAAGCATAGCCGAAAGCATCTGTCTGGGCGACTATATCTATCTGGGAAAGGGCGAGGAGGCGAGCGGAGGGCGGCACAAAATGGCAAACCTGGCCGGCGCTATGGAATCGCTTATTGCCGCCGTATTTCTTGACCAGGGACTCGAAGCTGCCAGAGATTTTATTCTAAGACTGTTCGGCGCTGAACTGGACAGTCTGTCCAATAATAGTAATCTTATCGACTACAAGTCACAACTCCAGCAGCTTTACCAGCCCCGCTATAAAAAGACGCCGGTTTATCGCACCATAGAGACCGCCGAAGTCAAACGAAACCGTATGTTCTTTTCCGAGGTAATTATCGATGACAAAGTGATGGGTAGCGGCTATGGCAGAAATAAAAAAAATGCCGAAACCGCAGCTGCCCGCTCTGCCCTGGAACAAGAAACGGAAGACTTTACACGGTGAAGCCGTCTTTGTTAAACTCTTGCTAACCAACGCCGACAGAGGTGCCATATGGGCAGACGAGATTATCGCCACCACGAAAGCAAGAAACCCAAAAAGGGTGCCAAGAAAACAAGTGTATCCGAAATACTACCGCCACCGGTAACCGTAGAGGTTATCAAGAAAAAGAAGCGGAAAGAGCCCGAAGAGGAAGAGTAGCCCCCCAAAGCAAGGCGTTTGATAATGTCTGGCACGGTTGCAGTCAAGGTGGTGGTTCACGGTTCGGTACAAGGTGTCTTCTTCCGCAACTTTACCTCACGATGTGCCGAAAGACTAGGGCTTACTGGTTATGTGCGTAATCTTCCCGGCGGCAGCTCGGTGGAGGTGGTGGCTGAAGGTAAAAAAGCCAAGCTAGAAGATCTGATCAACCGTCTTAAGGCAGGTCCGCCACACGCGGTCGTGGAAAGGGTGGAAATCAAATGGCTGCCACCGGACGGTAGTTACTCATGTTTCACCATCAGGTATTAGTTAAACCTGTCTAGTAATATCGTAAATGGTTTTTAAACCTCGAAGTCCTTTCTGGATTCATCAATCATATCCAGGTAGTCCGCTTCAATTCCCAGTTCCTGCGATACTTCGAGGTCGACCTCATAGGGCTCACCGACGAAAACCTTGCCGCATTCCTCAATCTCACCCCTGGTAGGGTCCCTAGGGCTTATGAACTTCTGTCGGGCTTCAATAATCCCTTTATCGAAGGGAAGGGTGAAATAGAGGTCGGTTAAAACCTTTTCTATGCCCAGATCATATAATTCCTCCCAGCCCCCTCGCGAGCCGTCGCCGTACTTGGCACTCGGTAGCAGGCTAAGCAGATTCATTATGCTCATATTACCTATTCCGCCGATAACCTTCAGCGGAGCCACGGATATCAGGTAATCGCTCGACAGGATGACGTTAGGCACCCAGAAGGTGGGTACTACCAGCGGCTTTGTTAGAGGGTTATCCACCTCCACCCAGATGCAGTCTTTTACATCCAGCGTCAACACCCTTGGAAAATCATAACCCAGTGACTGGTATATGGGGTATATCGGTCCCCCTTCTGGAGTACCATCGAGTAGAAGTATATCGGCGTCGCTGACCTCCCTGATACTCTTTATTATTATCGATAGCATTTCCCGGCTGGTGGTTACCGGATACGATACCGGAAAAGCAGCGTTCGGTTTTATCAGGATACGCCGCGCCCGCGATATAACTGGCGGCGCTCTAAAAACGAATTCCGAAGCCTCAAAGATCAAATCTAACTCCTTTTTTTAAATCCCTGCTTCAGTATAGTAATGCCGAAGTCAGCCTAAACCCTTCTCTAGAGACAAATAAACAGATACGCTTTCTATTAAAGTGATAAGCCATAGATAGACTGATAATAATACTATAAATGATGTTATCAACCGTATTAGAACACCATTAAATTGGCCAATGAATAACAGGGTTAGTTTTGGACAAACAGACAAAAGGTAGATACCTTTGGTATCTCTATCCCCCCTTTATCTATTTTACCATAATAGTCAAGATTTTCACCGTATCATTGCCGCAATATTTACATAATTCCATCGTCTCCTTCCATCTCCCCCCATCAGTTTTTCTTCCCACCCAGCCCACCCTCGACAGGTCTTTTATTTCTACTTACATTCAAATTGATGCAGATGATAAATAAAGGGAGGTTTCGAGGAATATAGTCCTATTAAACAAATAGGAGCTTGAGGGGTTTCACCCCTCAAGCCAATCTCCCCCTCTCCTTACAAAAAGAAGGGGATAAAGAGGGAGAGGTTGTTCTGATATTATGCAATCCTTTATCGCCCCGACAGGTGCGTGATATAATCTTGACTATGAAGGTATCTGAGATTGGAGAGTTTCGCCTTATCGAACTGCTGGCTACAATAGCCAAAGAAGGTAAAAAAAAACAGCAGCCCGTTATCGGCATAGGTGACGATGCTGCCGCCTGGCGCAGTGATACATCGTTAAACCTGTCGACTGTCGACTGTCTTGTCCAGGACGTCCACTTCAATTTGGATATAACCACCTGGAAAGAATTGGGCTGGAAGTCACTTTCAATCAGCTTGAGCGATATCGCCGCCATGGGTGGTACCCCCCGATACGCACTGGCATCTCTGGGTCTTCCCGGCGATACCGAGGTGGATGATGTCGCCGACATCTACCACGGAATAACGGAACTGGGTAACGAATTTGGTATTGCCATCATCGGCGGTAACATAAGCGACGCCGCTATCGTTTTTTTAAGTACCACCGTTCTTGGCAGTGCTGCAGGTGATGATAGAATCCTCACCCGCTCCGCTGCCAGGGTTGGTGACCTGATAGCCGTTACCGGCAGCCTCGGAGCGGCTGCTGCCGGTCTGGAGGTTCTTAAGCACAAGATACCCCTCGACTCCGAAACCAGCACACTTCTCAAGCAGGCTTTTCTCCTCCCCCGCCCACGCATAGCCGAAGGGCAATTGCTGGTGGAACAGGGGGTAAAATCAGCTATAGACATCAGCGACGGATTGATTGCAGACCTCGGGCACATGTGCCGGGCAAGCCAGGTCGATGCCCATTTCTATATTGACCGCATACCCATCCACCCCGCTGCTAGAATAGCCTTCGGCGACAGGGCGCTGGAGATGGCGCTTTCCGGCGGTGAGGATTACGAGCTTCTCTTTACCGCCAATAGCGCTGTTATTGAAGGGGTTATATCAAAAGCTTCTCCGCCCATTACCGTTATCGGCGAGATTACCACCGGCGAAGCGGGAGAGGTTACTATACTCGACAAGGACAGTAAGCCATACAAGCCAACAAGTACGGGATGGCAACACTTTACCGAAATAAGTTGAAACAATGTCGCCAGCAGAGCTAATCAGTCATAGCCCAGACGACACTATCAAAATAGGTACCCGCATCGGTGGGCTGGCTGCAAGCGGCGATATCTTTCTGCTGACCGGCAGCCTGGGCACCGGTAAAACCTGCCTTACCCAGGGCATCGCCCGCGGGCTGGGCATAGAGGAATACACGCAGAGCCCGTCTTTTGTGCTGGTTCGCCAGCTATACGGACGCCTGCCGCTGTATCATATCGACCTGTACCGCCTGGATAATATAGGCGAGGTAGCCGACCTCGGCCTGGACGATTACCTCTATGGCGAAGGCGTCTGTGTTGTAGAGTGGGCGGAAAAGGGGCTGAAGTTGCTGCCACAGGAGCATATGACGATAGAGATAAGCTACCTCGGTGATACCGAACGCAGTCTTATTTTAAAGCCCGGCAGCCGCCGCTACCAGGAATTGTTATCAGAATTGAGATTCAATAATGGATAGTCTAGCACTGCTGTCGATAGACTCTTCAACGGATAACGCCAGCCTAGCTATAGCCCGCGACGGCAAGGTGCTGGCTGAAATTGCCTGGCATTCCCGCCAGAACCACTCCGTGGAGCTTATGCCCAATATCGAGAGGCTTCTGAAGCAAACCAATACAGACATAAAATCCATTGGCTGTATTATTGTTGCCAGAGGCCCGGGCAGCTTCAATGGGCTGCGCGTTGGTATCAGCACTGCCAAGGGGCTGGCTTTCGGCTTGGGAGTTCCGATTATCGGCATCGGCACTTTGGAGGCTGCCGCCTACCAGTACGCCGAAAAGGGTCTGCCTATTTGCTCGATAATGGGCGCCGGGCGGGACGAAATCGCCACTGCCCTATACCGGCTGTCAGCCGATAAATGGCAGCAGATTATCGCCGAGCACATTACTACGGTAGATTCCCTGTGTGAAAAGATAAAAAGTAAGACCATCTTCTGTGGAGAGCTGACCCCGTTCATCATCGAAACCTTGAAGTTAAAATTAGGGCGGAAAGCAATAATATCACCACCTTCGGCAGGACCGTGCCGAGCTACTTTCCTCGCCGAGCTGGGGCTTAAGCGGCTCCAAGCAGATGTCTGTGATAAGCCTTCCACCCTGCAACCAATATACTTGAGACGCCCGCAGATTACCCAGCCCAAGAACAGAAACTGGGTGGCAAGTCAGACAGGCAGCGCTGAATGTGATAATATTTGATAATAAACCCTTAAAGAAGGATAATATACTGAAAGGGTGGGTATGGAAAGATCGCTGGTTCTCATAAAGCCTGACGCGATGGAGCGAAACCTTTCCGGCGCTATTATCAGCCGACTGGAGGGATTGGGATTGAAGTTGGTAGCCCTCAAAATGCTACATATGGACAGGGCGCTGGCTGAAAAACACTACGCCCCCCATCGCGAGAAGCCGTTTTTCCCGAGCCTGGTAGCCTATATCAGCTCTGCCCCGATTGCCGTCGCCGTCTTCGAGGGCGAAGAAGCCGTGGAGCTAATAAGAAAGGCTATGGGAGCCACTGACCCATCAAAAGCCAAAGCGGGTACCATCCGCGCTGACTTCGGTCTGGACATAGAGCACAACACCATTCACGGCTCCGATTCACCGTCCACCGCCGAAAAGGAGATCAAGCTGTTCTTTTCCGGGGATGAAATCTACGACCGCCGTCGTTAAGGATAAGTCCTACTGAATCCGCACCAAGGTATTGGCTTTCTGCCACAACCTGTCGAACTGGTAGTACTCCCTTTCAGCCAGGGAAAAGATATGGATGATAACATCGTTGTAATCGAGTAGCAGCCACCCCGAATCCACCTCCCCCTCATGGTGATGTGGCAGGATGTCTTCCTTTTTCAATGACCTGGCAATCTCTTCATAAACGGCGTGCATCTGCCGGCTGGTGTTACAGCTACAGATGACAAAGTAATCGGTGAAGCTGCATATACCACGGGCATCCAGAAGTAGGATGTCTGTCGCCTGCTTATCGCTGGCTATTTCGATCGCCTTGTGCGCTATTTCTATCGCTTCCAGAAACAGAGCTCCCGAATGTATCCCTCATATATATTATATCATAACGGTCTTCATCGAAAATGCTATACTGTAAGTGATTATGGTACAGCTTCTCTTTGGCACCGCCGGTATTCCGTTCAGCACCCAGCCACCTACCACCACTGATGGCATCAAGCGCATTGCTAGTCTAGGGTTAGGCTGTATGGAGCTGGAGTTCGTAAGGGGGGTTTATCTTAACGACGATGACGCTCGTCTGGTCGCCGAAACGGCTACAGAGTATGGCGTCAGGCTATCCGCTCACGCTCCCTACTTTATCAACTTTAACGCACACGAGCTAAAAAAGCTCCGAGCCAGTCAGGGAATCCTGTTAAAAACCGCCCGCATTGCCTCTCTATGCGGCGCTGGAAATCTGGTTTTCCACGCCGGCTTCTACCTCGGCGACACACCACAGGATACTTACCGGACGATTACAAAATATCTTTCAGAGGTGCTGGCGCAGCTCAATGAGGAGGATATTGGAATCAATTTGAGACCTGAAGTCAGCGGCAAAGCCAGCCAGTTCGGTACCATCGCCGAGCTAATCGGATTATGCTCCGAGCTTGATGGGTTAGCTCCCTGCATCGATTTCGCCCACTGGCACGCCCGAACCGGAGGTTTCAACTCGTACACGGAGTTTGTCTCGGTTCTGGAACAGATACGGGATGAGTTAGGGCAAGCCTCACTTTACGATATGCACATCCACATCTCCGGCATAGCCTACGGAGTAAAGGGTGAGCAAAAGCATCTTATCCTGAAGGAATCCGACCTGCGTTATGTCGAGCTGCTGCAAGCCCTTAAGGATTACGACGTCAGCGGCAGCGTCATCTGTGAAAGCCCTAACCTGGAAGAGGACGCTCTGGTGCTGCAGAGAAGTTACCTGGCGCTGCCATAGTAATACTAACCAAACCGCTTTTCCATCGTTATATTACTAAACTTTCAATCTTTTTATGTTTACAGCTATTTCTGATATAATATAAGTTAATCGGGCTGGAATAACAGCCCTGCGAGGCATCGAATGAGAATCAACTGGCGCCGCAGTATACTGGTTTATATAGCCATCATCGCCATGGTGGTAGTTTTCTTTACCTTTATCCTGCCATCGGGGCAGAAACCCGAAGAGATACCGCTAAGCGAAGCCATTGCTATGTCCCAGGATGGTGAGATAGAAAGTATCTTGGTCGGAAGCAGCACCATCAATATCACCACAAAAGACGGAACCGAGTATCTGACACATAAAGAAATCACCTCCAACATATATGAAATTGAGGGCTTTATTCTGGAAGGGGTGGAGGTTGATATAGAGGGAGCCGGAGGCATAGACTGGGGAAGCGTGTTCATCAACTTCCTGCCCCTGCTGCTTCTTGGGGCTCTGCTTTTCTTCCTCTTTAGCCAGGCACGCGGGGCTAACAGCCAGGCGATGAGCTTCGGTCGTTCTAAAGCCCGTATGTTTTCGGTCAACACGCCGACGGTGACCTTCGACGATGTCGCCGGTGTCGAAGAAGCCAAGCAGGAGCTTCAGGAGGTTGTTGATTTCCTTAAGTCACGGGAAAAATTCCAGGCGCTGGGGGCACGCATTCCCAAGGGTATGCTGCTTATCGGCCCGCCGGGCACTGGTAAAACCTTAATGGCAAGAGCCATCGCCGGCGAAGCCAGTGTACCCTTCTTCTCTATAAGTGGCAGTGAGTTCGTCGAGATGTTCGTCGGTGTCGGCGCCTCTAGGGTGCGAGACCTGTTCGACCAGGCTAAACGCAACGCCCCCTGTATTATATTTATCGACGAAATCGACGCCGTAGGCCGCCACCGCGGCGCCGGTCTCGGCGGCGGGCATGACGAGAGGGAACAGACACTGAACCAGATTCTCGTAGAGATGGATGGCTTCGACACCAACACCAGTGTTATCGTCATCGCCGCCACTAACCGTCCGGATATACTGGATGTAGCCCTGCTGCGTCCCGGTCGTTTCGACCGTCGCATCGTACTCGACCGTCCAGATATCAACGGGCGGCAGGCAATCCTGAAGATACACACCAAGGGCAAACCACTGGATGAAGCGGTTAACTTGGAAACGATGGCGAAGCAAACCGTTGGTTTCAGCGGCGCTGACCTGGCTAACATGGTTAACGAGGCTGCCATCCTTTCTGCCAGACGAAATAAAAAGAGCATCGGCATGAAAGAGCTAGAAGAGTCCATAGACCGCGTTATCGCCGGTCCGGAGAGGAAGAGCCGAAAGATAAGCTCCAAGGAGAAGGAGATTACCGCTTATCACGAAGCCGGTCACGCCCTGGTAGCCAAAATGCTGCCCAACACCGATCCGGTGCACAAAATATCCGTCGTTGCCCGTGGTATGAGCTTAGGGCATACCCAGCTATTGCCTACAGAAGACCGTTACCTAATGACCCGCTCTCAGTTTAAAGATATGCTGGCTCACATGCTGGGTGGCCGTGCAGCCGAAGAGCTAATTTTTAATGAATTGAGCACCGGCGCCTCGGACGATATAAAGCGGGCGACAGAGCTTGCACACAAGATGGTAACCGAATACGGAATGAGTGATAAACTAGGGCTACGCACCTTCGGCAACAAGCAGGAAATGGTCTTTCTCGGTCGTGAAATATCGGAACAGCGTGACTATGGGGAAAAAGTAGCCGATATTATCGACGAAGAAGTTCACGAAATCATCGATACCGCCTATAAAACAGCTAAAGATATCCTGCAAAAGAACAAGGAAAGGTTGACCTACATAACCGAAAAGCTGGTTACCCAGGAAACCCTTGAGGGTGAAGAGCTGGAGAAGGTATTTATCGAACCCATGACTCCGGTGAAAAAGGAAACGGCTGAAGTAAAAGTTCCGGTAGCGGAAAGCGGTAAGGTTCAAGTCAAGCCCAAAACCAAACCAGGGCTAAGGAAAGTCCCCGGTATAGCACCCCAACCCAAGCAGTTTCCGGCTACTCCATAGACCTCTGGGTAACAAGCAGAGCCTTTTAGTCATTAGAATCGATACTATACGCGAGGTGTTAGATGGTTAAGATTACCAGCAACGTGATCGACATCGAAGCGGTGATAAACGGCGTCAGAAATGAAAGTAGCGGCGGCATCATCGCCTATGTAGGCTTGATACGCAATACCTCTCAGCACGGTAAGCCAGTTATTTCAGTGGAGTACAGCGATGCCGACGGTAATGCAGAAGCAAAGCTTCAGAGTATCGCCGACGATATTAAAGACAAATGGCCAATCAACGATATAGCCTTCGTACACCGCATCGGCAAGCTAAAGGTAGGAGACAACAATCTGGTTGTCGCCGTCTCTGCGGCTCACCGCCAGGAAGGTTTCGACGCCTGTAAGTACGCCATCAACCAATTCAAGGCAAAGCTGCCCACCAGTAAAAAAGAGACCTATCTGGATGGCACCTGTTACGAAAGCGAATAGCGGGTATTCATCCTCTACGAACCGTCTGCTATTTCTTCCTCTTAATCACGTATTCAGCCATAGTGTATAGTGCCCGGCGGTTTGGCGTATCCGGCAAAAGTTGAAGATTTCGAGCTGCCTTTTCGCTGTAGTCCGAGGCGACACGATAGCATCTGTCTACAATATCCGATCTGCGAACCATATCTATCGCTTCTTCTATACTCTTCGCTTTATCGCCTTCGTTTTCAAAAATCCGCTTCACCGGGTTGTCGTTCGGGTAACGCTCCATCAGCATCAGTGTCGGCAGGGTGACTGTTCCCTGAGCCAGGTCTGAGCCCACCGGCTTGCCCATCTCCTCCTCGGTGCCGATATAGTCGAAGATATCGTCCACAATCTGGAAGGATATGCCCAGGTTCAATCCGTATTCACTCAATATCTTTATATATTCCTCCGGGGCGCTACCTAATATAGCCCCGCCTTCAGTGGACAGCGCGAACAACGATGCCGTTTTACCGGTGATGCGCTTGATATACTGTTCATAGCTCTGCTCAAGGTTAAAGGCGCTGAATCCCTGCTTAAGCTCGCCGTAGGAAATGGCTCCCAAGGTTTTTGAAAAAAGCCCCACCACTCGCAGGCTTCCGGTAGCAACGGCATATTCCGCCGCCTTAGCAAAGAGGTAGTCGCCGAAGATTATGGCTTTATCCGTACCCCATATCTTGTTGATGGTTTCCTGTCCACGGCGAACGTCGGCTTTATCAATAGCGTCGTCGTGAACCAGAGTGGCGATGTGCATCAACTCGCTCGCTGTCGCCATAAAGATTATCTTCTGCTGGTCACAGCGGTAAAGGCTGCCAGAATGCAGCGCCAGCAACGGGCGTACTGCCTTACCCCTGCCGGATAATATATGGCTCAACATCCTTTGCAGTTCAGGGAAGCCATCGCCCTGGTGACTGGCAAGCATTTTAAACTGCTCGTTAACGCCATCAAGCCCGTTTTTAACCAAGCTATATACCTCTTTTATATGCAAACTCGATCTCCAAATATTATTTAAACCTGCTTACCCAGCCGTGCTGTTTCCTCGGCAACAATCTCTTCGCCCAGCTTGGTAAAAAGCGGTTCGGGCGGCAGTAGCTTCTGCCCCGGTGGCACTTCCCGCAATTGCCAGCCGTCATCTTCGATACAGCTTTCGAAACCGAGGAAACGTTGCAGCTTCTGCGAGCTGAAAGGCAAAAAGGGGTAGAACGCTGTCTTCAGCCCGGATATTATATTGAGCGCCACATAAAGTGCCGTAGCCGCCGCCTGTTTGTTCTCTTTTATCATCTTCCACGGTGATTTCTCTTCGAGGTAGCGGTTGGCTTCCTGGGCTAGCGCAAGTGCCGATTTTATTGCTTCTTTAAAACGACAGCAGTACAGAAGACCATCCATAGTTACGAGGGTCTTCCGTGTTTTATCAAGCAGTTCCTGGCTATAGGCGTCGATCTCGGTGGGGACAGGCACGCAGCCATCGAAACGGCGATAGACGAAAGTGAGCACCCGCTGCACCAGGTTGCCATAGGTGGCTACCAGCTCGTCGTTGTTGCGGCGGACGAACTCTCGCCATGAGAAATCGGTGTCTCCGGTTTCGGGCATATTAACCGAAAGCAGGTAGCGCAGCGGGTCAGGGTCGTACCGGGAGAGGTAGTCCGGCAGCCACACAGCCCAGTTTCGGCTGCTGGAAAGCTTCCTGCCTTCTATGGTCAGGTATTCGTTGGAAGGTACGTCATAGGGCAGGTTGAGGCCACCGTAGCCCATCAGCATCGCAGGCCAGATTAAGGTGTGGAAGGGGATATTGTCTTTGCCGATGAAGTAATAGCTTTTAGCATCTCCCTGCCAGAACCGTTGCCACCCATTTTCGTCATTGGTGTTTTTAGCCCACTCTTTGGACGCCGAAAGGTAGCCGATAACTGCCTCAAACCAGACGTATAGCCGTTTGTCGGGATAATCCCTGGCTATTTCCGGCGGCAGGGGCCCCCCCCAGTCGATATCGCGAGTTATCGCCCGGTCTTTTAATCCCTCCTCAAGATAACGCGAGGTGAAGTTGAGTACATTGGGTCGCCAGTGCTTTTGCCTCTTAACCCACTGCAACAGTTTGTCTTCAAATGCGGAAAGTCTAAAAAAGAAGTGCTCCGAGTCCTTAAACTCCGGAGTACTGCCGCAGACGCCGCATCGTGCATCCACAAGCTCTTCCGGGGATAACGGCTTGCCGCACTGATCGCACTGGTCGCCCCTGGCACCGGCATACCGACAGTGAGGACATGCACCTTCTACATAGCGGTCAGGCAAATACCTCTGGCAGCGGGCGCAGAACGCCTGCTGCACCGTCTCTTTATAGATAAAACCCTTTTCCAGCAGGGTTAGGAATATATCCTGCGCCACTCTGGTGTGGTTTTCGGTGCCGGTTGTGGTGAATAAATCAAAGGTTATACCCAGCTTATGCCACGATTCCAGGAACTGCTTGTGATACTTGCTGGATATCTCCGCCGGTGTCTTCCCTTCCTGTTCCGCCCGTATGGTTATCGGCGTGCCGTGCTGGTCAGAGCCGGATACCATCAGCACATTATTGCCCTTGGTACGGTGGTAGCGGGCGAAAATGTCCGGCGGCAGGTAAGCTCCGGCGATATGGCCCAGATGCAACGGGCTGTTGGCATAAGGCCAGGCGACACCGATGAAGATTTTTTCGCTCATATAATCAATCTATCCATAAATAAACTAATAATATCATAACGCCTGATAACAGGCTAGAAATCCAACCGCCTGCGAGAACGCCCCGGATAGATTATCATCCTCCAGGGCGGTCACTGCTGACTACCAGTAGGCTTATTCGCTGGCGATATCCGGCTCCGGGAAGAAGGTGAGTATACTCTCGCCCTTGTCCTCTTTGTAGTGGGCATAGCCCTTATTCAGAGCGCATTCGACGCAATAGTGAACTGACTTACCCTCCTCAACCTCGACCCCATCCTCTTCATCAACTATCAGGTAACGCTCCGGGTAGGGTATGGTTCTCTGACAAATGTCGCACCTTACCTCCCCCAATGACATACAACCTCGTCGCATATCAAACTCCTTTCACACCCTGTGATGATCTCAACCAGGCACGGTAAAGCTCCTTTTTAGACAGACCGGTCTGACCAGCTACAGCAGCGATTGCTTCTTTAGCCTTCGCCCCCGAAATGCGCATTCTCTCCAGCTGCTTCTCGGCCTCCAGAGTCAGCTTTGGTCTGGTATTACCACTGCAGCCCTCTATAACCAGAGTGAACTCGCCCTTCGGTTCGTCAAAATGCTCCAGCGCCTGCGCTATCGTCCCCCGAAAGACCTCTTCGTGCATCTTAGTAAGCTGACGGCAGACGGCTATCCGCTTGTTCCCAAGCACCAGCATTATATCTTCCAACGACTCTCTCAAACGGTGCGGTGCTTCCAGTGCGATAATCGTGCTTGGTTCGGCAATCATCGATTCCAGCAGCCGCTTTCTTTCACCGGTTTTACGCGGTAAAAAACCTATATAAGTGAATCTATCGGTAGCCAATCCGGAAACAGATAGCGCCGCCGTAACCGCCGAAGCGCCCGGTATAGGCACCACCGCTATCCCCTGACGGCTGGCGGCAACCACCAGCTCATAGCCCGGATCAGAGATACAGGGTACGCCGGCTTCGGATACTATAGCCACATCCTCTTCCCTCAACCTTTCCAGTATATAACCCAGCTTACTCCGCTTGTTATGCTCATAATAGCTGGTCACCGGGGTTTTTATATCGTAAGTTTCAAGTAATCGCTTAGTCTTACGGGTATCTTCGGCTGCTATCAGCTTTACCTCACGCAAAGTTCGTAGAGCACGTAATGAAATGTCCTCCAGGTTACCAATGGGAGTCGCCACGACATAAAGGGTAGGCATCGCCCTTAATATTCCTCGTTGAAACATTATAACCTATGCGCCGATTATTCGTCTATACCATAACCTTTTTATAGCCGGAGCCGTTCAAATCCGCTTATATAATTTTATATATAATTGAAAAAACTCCTTGACTCAAAGCTGCTGCTTTTGATATAGTTTCCTTCCAAGGAGGAGTGCCGATGACCAATCCTCAACCAAAGCAACTACGCCGTTCCTACGGCTTCGACGAGGTAGCCATTATTCCTGGCGATATCACCATCAACCCTGACCAGACCAACATAGATTTCACCATAGGCGACCACAAGTTCGGCATACCTATAATCGCCGCTGCTATGGATGCGGTAACTGATGTCGATTTCGCTATAGCTATGGATAAGCTCGGTGGGCTGGCGGTGCTCAACCTTGAAGGTATTCAAAGCCGTTACGACAACCCCCACCAGATACTGGCTGAAATCGCCGAAGCACCCGATAATGAAGTCACCGCCCTGCTGCAAAAGATATACTCCCAACCGATAAGGGAGAACCTCATCGGTCAGAGGGTGGAAGAAATCAAGAAAGCCGGAGCGGTATGCGCCGTATCTTTGATACCGGCAAACACCAAGAACTTCGCTCCCCTGGTCGCCGAAGCCGGCACCGACATTCTTTTTGTCCAGTCGACTGTCACCAGCGCCCGCCACGTTTCTAAAAGCAGTGAAGGGCTTATCTTTGAAAAATTGATAAAAGCCATTCCCATCCCGGTAGTCGTCGGTAACTGTGTCAGCTACAGCGCCTGCATAGAACTGATGAGAACGGGTATCTCTGGTGTCCTGGTCGGTGTTGGTCCTGGAGCCGCCTGTACCAGCCGCGAGGTTCTGGGTATCGGTGTTCCCCAGATAACGGCTACTATAGACTGCGCCTTCGCCAGAGACGAGTACATGAGAGAGTCCGGCAGGTATGTACCCATCATCACCGACGGCGGTTTCMGCAAAGGTGGAGAGTTATGTAAAGCCATTGCCGCCGGTGCCGATGCAGTTATGATTGGCTCCGTCTTCGCTCAGGCTAAAGAAGCCCCCGGTCTCGGCTATCACTGGGGTATGTCCCACCCCCACCCGGCGCTACCGAGGGGTACTCGCATCCAGGTGGGTACCAAAGCAACACTGGAACAGATCCTGTTCGGTCCTACATCCGTTACCGACGGCAGCCAGAACCTGGTCGGCGCCCTGCGCACCGCTATGGGGGTCTGCGGCGCCGCTGATATCAGGGAAATGCATCAGGCTGAGATGGTCATCGCTCCGGCTATCATTACCGAGGGAAAATCCTGGCAGTTTGCCAGTCGTAAATAACAGATAAATCCACCATGGTCAAGTACCGCTGATGATGGAGCTATTCCTCTTCTTCATCCTCATCAGTAGTCGGTGCCACCTCCCCTAGAGAGGGAACTATGGCATTTGCCTTTAACCGTCTGTGCTTCGCCGGCAGCGCCAAGACATCGATCATCGAACGTATCTTCTTCATACCACCGGCTGTTTTAGCAGTCACCACTACCCCGCTCACACCCACATCCCACAGCATCTGCAGCTCTTCCTGGCTCGGATCCTGTGGTACAGCCGCCAGAATCGGCTTACCGGACATACCGGACAAACGCCGACAGAGCATCAGGTATCGCCAGGTAACGGCTTGCGCCTGCGTTTCCTCGCCGGTAACGAACAGCGCGTCCAGTGGCAGGTCCTCTAGCGCCCGTAACATACCTGTCTCCAACGAAGCTCCAACTGCCATTACTCTGCCTATCTTCCCGTCTTCGACCATTGTAATGGGCATCTCCGATGTGAATAAGACAAAATCTATAAACTCCGCCTTGCCGGTTTTTCCGCCGGCGAGCTTAATTCCTACCGGCAAATCAACCTTCGGCAACGGTTTTTTTACCGCTCCTTCCAGTAGAACAGCATCCGCACCATCCACCACACTGGCATTTATATCTTGAACTTCCGCTACCAGCAGCAGCCTAGGTTTTTCAAATCCGGATGATTTTCTGAAACCCATCGGCTGCAAATCTGACCTGTAGACCTGCCTGAGCTTATCTATAAATCGGCTCATTCATCCTCCATATTTGAAACAGAAAGTGGAGCCAGCGGAGGGATTCGAACCCGCGACCCGCGCTTTACGAAAGCGCTGCTCTACCAACTGAGCTACGCTGGCATAACCAGATTATATCACAAAATCCGCCAATAGATTATTGGGCTTCATCCTGGAAATTCCACCCCATTGCCTCTCCTTAATGATACAGTAACTGATTTCAATTATGCCGGTCATTTGTTATACTTACTGCAAAGGTAAGCCCTTATCGTTACTATATGTTACACTTATTGAGAATACTCCAAAAAGGAGAACTTAAAGTATAAAGAAACATTCCCGTAAAGTATCGAATTTCTTTATCGAGACTACGATGATAAATGGCCCAACGGACAGGTAATAACGGCATTCCAGTAAATCAGGTAATAGTCTTTACTGGCTCCGGCAGAGGCATGACCGCTGCCGCAATAGGTGTTGCGGCACGTACTATTTCGATAGGCGGGAGGGTTATATTCGTCTATTTTACCGGACCTAAACACCCGGTGCTGGGTGAAATAAAGTCCGCCGCTATTATCAACAAAAACTGGATAACCGTTGGCATCAGGAGCGTAGCAAAAGAACCCTGCTACCTGAATGATTTTTCCGAATCTGTGGACACGGTGGAAGAGGCTATGGATATGGCTCTGAAGAAATGGTCTTCCGAATGTGACGTTCTGGTATTGGATAGTATTACCCGTCATATAGCTTGTGGCAGCATATCTGTTTCCCGGGTCATAGACCTCATAGACAGCAGGTCGCCGGAAACCAGCATCATCCTGACGGGTCCATACGCCCCGGACGCTTTGATCGAGAGGGCGGATGTAGTTACCGAGTTCTTAAGTGTAAAGCAGCCTGCCGATATTGAAATTCAATTTCTTAGGGGCATCGATTTCTAGTTTGAGTGATAATTAAATCTGTTAAAAACCTTTTATATGTTTGCCGTTTAGCCCGGCAGGGCTCTCTATCAACGACGCTACGAATATCTGGTTTAGGATGTGTATAAAATGGATAAAGTCGGTAAAAAAATTGATTCTTTCCTCAAAGACCTGTGCAGTTATGCGCACGATCTTGGGGCATCGGAGGCGGCGATTATAAATGCAAGAGACATCGTGCTTGATGAAAGGACACTTTTAAAATGCATGGTGCCTATGTGTATCAACTATGGTATCAATCTGACCTGCCCACCGAACAGTATAAGCTTCGATGATTTCAAGAGAATCGTTATGAAATACAGCAGTGCTATATTAATCAAAGTGGGCGGTATCACACATAGCAAACCGGAGGATATAAACGGTCATAACAGTCTTTCGGATATGTGGAACAGCTCCGCCGATTTCGACTCGGATTACCTGCAGGCATTGAAGCAGGGGCAAGAAAAGATGTATAACATAATAGAAAAGTTGGAATCAATGTGCCTGAAAGCGGGTTACACTTTTGCCGCCGGGTTGTCTGGCGGTGGTTGCTCTCTTTGCAATGAGTGTGTCGGTAAAAGCTCCGGGTTGCCCTGTCGCCACCCCTTCAAGGCAAGACCATCTATGGAAGGTCTGGGTATAGATGTGGTGGTGACAGCCGCCAAAGCTGGAATACAGCTGCAGTTCAACCAGGGAAATTCTAGCTGGATAGGGCTTATACTGGTTGATTAACCTTCTAAATTTTTTACCACCACAATTTTATAATCTGCCGTATTTTTCAGCCGCTGCCATCATTGCCTTCATGTTTTCTTCGGGGGCTTCAGGCCATATATCGCAGCCGGGCCAGATAGCACTGGTACCATTTTCGACGGCTGCTTTTACCGCCTTATCGACATCATCCGGCTTGCCTACCACCAGCATATTGTATCCGGCTATATTTCCGAATATCAGGGTATCGGGTCCCAGCTTTTTACGCGTTTCGGCAAGGTTGTTTTTTTCCTCTACACTGATGGCATCTGCACCACAAGCAACCATCTGCTCGATTATTGGATTTGTATCACCGCATATGTGCAGCACGTTAGGCGAATCTATATTGGCGAAGATATGTTTCAGGTGCGGCATTATCAGGCTCTCGAACAGGCGCGGGCTTAATATATCGGGTCCGGCACCCATCTCTCGGATGGTAATATAATCGGCGCCGGCATCCCGGTATATTTTAGATAGGGCTATTATCAGCTCTGAGGTTTTTTCCATCGCTTTGGTTACCAGATCCGGCTTCTTAAAACACGCTTTAGCCAGGTCACCGATATCAACCACCTGGGCTGTTATCAGATAAGGTCCCAGAACATATGAGCCGATGGCTATGTTGTCTCCACACTCGTCCTTAAGAAGACTTATGGCTTCGGTTACCACCGGGACTCTGCCGGCATCGGCTATATTGGACGGCAGCTGTATATTCAGATCGTCTATCTTTGCCGCCAGGGGTTCCTTTACGGTAGGGTATAGAATTCCCTCTTCGCGGTGCAAATAGTAGTTTATCTCGCAGCCCAAGACTTCAGGTTCGATACCCATATCGAAGGGAGCGACGGCACATTCAAAACCGAAAAGCCTGTATGTAGAGGCGGCTGCATCAGCCATCTTTCGGGCGTTGGTGTGTATCTCGGCGAATTTATAATCGTGCTCCTTCAATCCATGCACGGTTATATTACCCATACCGCTGAAAACAGGAATCCTATCCAGCTTTTCTCTGGCGAAGAGCTTCAATATCCTGTCTCTTGAGTTACCATTGGTTGTCATTTTATGCACCTCCCTTTTCTTTCTTGAATTGCTCCACTACATCGGGGAACAGCAAATTTAGCGGGTGGTTGCCACCCGGAATAAAGCCGTTATCTTCAAAGGCTAGTGCCGCCATCATGCTGCTGGCAGCCGCCACTGCCGGAAAAACGCGATTTGTGCCGGTTAACGGCCCATAAAGCATAAAATCGCTGGCGATGGCAGATATGGCGTGCACGCCGGCATCTATCGCCGGGAATTTACTACGCCCTTGCTCTCCGGCTGCTTTGCGCCACATATAGCTGCCGTTGGAGGGAGCAAAGCCCAC
>DUFE01000092.1 GCA_011170385.1 Dehalococcoidia bacterium
ACCGAAGATAACCCCGATAATGAAACTGAAAAGTATAGCTAATATCTCCGGTAATCCGAGTCCTTCCATATCTCCCCCCTTTACTTTATTCTTTTCGGGGGTGCTTCAGGTAACCTATACTACTAACCCTGCCGATTTGGTGTCAAGGTAGATGTTACCTGGAGCCCTCCCTTTCCTGCCATAGCCGTTCGACGGTCTTGATTATTACCCCGTAGCCGAAACCACGGCGTTTCAGGTGATCGCCCAGCCTTCGGCGGAAACTCTGGTAGTCGTCGCAATTCGCCAGACTGCGGGCTTTGGTTTGAGCCACGCTATAGGCATTTTCGGCGTCGTCTATGGTGCTGACTACCTGCTCTATTACTTCTTCGGGAACTTTCTTTTGCTTAAGTTCAAGGCTGACGAGCCACCGGCTGCGCGGGCTGAAGGACTGCCGATTATCCCGCCAGAAGCTGGCGAAATCGCCATCGTCTATCAGACCCTGCTCTTTCAAGCGGGAAATCGCCGCCTTGATGCTGTCGCCATCGAACCCGTGCTGGTATAAGCGCTGTCTGATTTCGTATTCACTGCGGGGACGGTAATCGAGGTATCTTAAAGCAGCGTCGTAGCAGCTCTGGTGATGACTTGCCCGGTTCAGCTCCGCTATGCGGTTGTCGGATAGCTCATCGCCCACCTTGAGCCCTTCTTTTACTGCCACCTCGGGTTCAAGTTTAAGGGACGGCTTACCGTCCAGCAATATGCTGGCTTTTTTATTACGCCCCTTACCCAGGCGAAGGGCGATAATCTTAACCACCGGTTTCTTCTCCCCTCAAAATAAACAGAGCCGAGGTAGTCACCTCGGCTCGACATCGCCCGGTTGTTTTTATATCTATTGACCCATCTGTTTACGATGCGTCAATCGCTATTAGAAACACCGTAGGTGGTGACAGCCGAGGCCCGTACCTGTTGTTCAATCTCCAGAGCCAGCTCTGGATTTTCCTTCAGGTATTGCTTGGCACTCTCTCTACCTTGCCCCAGGCGAACGTCACCAAAGGAGAAAAAGGCACCGTTTTTACTTATTAACCCCAGCCCGACACCGAGATCGATGATGTTACCCTCCCGGCTGATGCCGGAATCGAACATGATATCGAATTCGGCGCTGCGAAACGGGGGTGCCACCTTGTTCTTGACCACCTTGGCTCGGACGCGGTTGCCGATAGCCAGGTTGCCCTGCTTGATGGTCTCCACCCGCCTCAGGTCTGCCCTTACCGAGCTGTAGAACTTCAGCGCCCTGCCACCCGGTGTCACCTCGGGATTGCCGAAGACAATCCCCACCTTTTCCCGTAACTGGTTGATAAATACTACCGCGGTTCCGGAGCGGCCGATAGCAGCCGTCAGTTTTCTTAGCGCTTGTGACATAAGCCGCGCCTGTAGCCCTACGTGTGAGTCACCCATCTCGCCTTCGATCTCTGCCTTGGGCACCAGTGCGGCGACGCTATCTATAACGATAACGTCGACGGCACCGCTCCTGACCAGCGCCTCGGCAATTTCCAGCGCCTCCTCGCCAGTATCCGGCTGGGAGATTAAAAGGTCGTCCAGGTTGATACCACAGTTGGCGGCATAGGTCGGGTCCAGGGCATGTTCTACGTCTATGTACGCAGCTATGCCACCCTGCTTCTGGGCGTTGGCGATGATATGCTGCCCCAGGGTGGTCTTGCCCGATCCTTCGGGCCCGAATATCTCGGTAACCCGCCCCCGGGGTATACCTCCGATGCCCAGAGCTATATCCAGCGCCAGTGAACCACTGGGAATGGCTTCTACCTTCGGCCTGTCAGCGGCTTCGCGCAGCTTCATAATTGCGCCTTTGCCGTATTGTTTCTCAATCTGGCCGACAGCCAGCTCCAGTGCTTTCTCTTTCTCCGTGGTCATTCGCCTAAGCAAATCATAACACAACGGGGGTACTTGGGCAAGGGGAAGACGACAGATATATATTGACAAGTAGGTATATAATGTAACAAATGCCGGTGAAAACACTACAAGTTAGTGCCAAGTCTGAAGCGTCTAAAAAAGAGGCGTTTAAGATTGTGGATGCTATTGAGAAGTTATGCGATGGCAAGTTATTTTGTTTCTATCAAAATCAAGGCATTGAAGAGAATATAGGCCGAGACATATGTTTCGAAGACTCGCAATTTATTAGAGATACTAGGGCACAAGAAGAAGATAACTATTTTAGTCGATTCGCCAGGAGGTGATGCTGATGCAACGTTTCACCTCATAAATGCGTTTCGAGAATATGCTGATACTATTGATATTTTAGTAGCTAGCTGGGCAAAGAGTGCAGCAACATTACTTTGTTTATGCGGTGATAACATATTTATGACTAGGGATGCCGAATTAGGGCCATTGGATGCTCAATTGCCTGATCCACGTGGGAGTGCTATTCCTAAATCCGCTCTTAATTCGTTTAAATCTCTGGAGTATCTCCAACGGTATGCCCTTGATACATTGAACCTTGCAACTATACTTCTACTTAAACAAAGTAGTATGGATATTCCATATGCAATAGAGAAGGCAATGCCCTTTGTTTCGTGTATTGTAACTCCTCTATATCAACAGGTAGATCCACAGGAATTAGGAGAGGCCAGAAGGCATTTGTCTGTAGCAGAGGAGTATTGTAAAAGAATAATGAAGAGATATGCGTATTCACAATTGACGAAGCAGAAAATTGATAATATTGCAAGTCGATTGGTTTGGGAGTATCCGAGCCATAGTTTTGTTATAGACTTAGATGAAGCTCGCCAGATGGGAATTCATGCATCTCTGATGGATGAAGAGCGCGCTAAACTGTGTTATAATTTAATCAAGTCAGTTGATGGCTGCTTTGGTTTTATATCTAGTGATGGTAAACCAAAAGGTAAAACTGGAGTTAGCCCGAAATCGGTAGTTACAAAGAAAAATAGAAAGATAAAAAAGGGCTAATATGTTATGGCAATTCAATTGAAGAGAATTACCTCAAAAGATGTAACCGAGTCACGTCGCCAAATTGATAAAGTGTATGAAGAGTACCAGAATAGGCGTTTATCTATTATGGAATATTATAAAGAAGTTTACGATAAGATTCAGAAACAAGCAGGAGCTGCTAAAGATAACCTAAAATAAATATATAAATTAAAAGATACCTCTACCCCTCCCTGTACTCCACTCCGCTCGTTGGTGACTCCCACACTTCCACCGCCTCCAATGTAACCGGCGCTTCTTTGAGTGCTTCCTTCAGCTCCGCGTAGATAGTCCGTGCCATGTTCTCCGAAGAAGGGTTTATCCTGTCGAACGGCGGCACATCGTTGACAAGGGTGTGGTCATAGCGCTCGAGGATGGCTTTAAGCTTCACCTTTAGCTCGGTGAAGTCATACGCCAGGCCGGTGTCATCCAGCTTGTTCGCCATAACCCTCGCCACCACCTTGAAGCGGTGGCCGTGTATGGATTCGCACTTGCCCCTGTAGCCGCGCAGGGCGTGGGCGGCGTCGAAGTGGTGTTCCACGGATACCTTATACATCTTGAGCCCCCTGTTCCTCCAGCTTGAGCACGTCCTGAAAGCCCCTCTTGATATCCCGCAGCATCTCCTTTGCCGTCTTCTTGGTGACCGGGTGCGCCAGCGTCGGGGCGATTTCCGCCAGCGGCACCAGTACGAACGCCCGGTAGTTAATGCGGGGGTGGGGTATCTTCAGCTGCGGTGTGTCAATAACCTTATCGCCGTAGAAGAGGATGTCTATGTCGATAGGGCGGGGGGAGTTGGGCCTGCCCGGCTGGCGTCCCATCTTCCTCTCGATGCCCTTGACCAGCGTCAGCAGGTCTTCCGGCTGGAGCATCGTCTTCGCCTGACAGACCATATTGAGGAATCGGGGTTGCGCCGGGTTTTCCATCGGCTCGGTGTCGTATATAGATGACCTGCTGATTTTCCCCAGCCTCTGTGACAGGTACTCCAGCGCCCTTTCCAGGTTTTCACGGCGGTCTCCCATATTGGAGCCGAGACCGAGGTAAACAGTTACCGTTTCAATGTTCATCTCTGTTTCTCCTTATGATAGCGTCGCTCATGCGGCACACCCGTACCATCTGCTTTACATCGTGGACTCTTATTATATTGGCGCCGTTTGCGATGCCGA
Source organism: Dehalococcoidia bacterium (assembly GCA_011170385.1). Lineage (GTDB taxonomy): Bacteria > Chloroflexota > Dehalococcoidia > Dehalococcoidales > W693 > W693. The sequence continues at coordinate 4,137 of DUFE01000092.1, forward strand.
TGGCTACCGTCGCCGCCGTTCCTTCCAGCCGCTGGTCGAGCGGTAAATCCAGAACCAGCCCGATGACCGATTTGCGAGATGTTCCCAGCAGGATAGGTCTGCCCAGCGATTTAAGTTCTGCCAGGCGGCGGATAAGCTCCAGGTTTTGCCCCACCGTCTTACCGAAGCCGATGCCCGGGTCAACGATGATGTTATCCTCGGTAACGCCGTATTCCTTAGCCAGCGTCATGCTTTTTTTGAGGTCTGATATAACCTCGGCGACGATGTCTCCCTGGCAGGGTTCGTTGCGCTGGTTGCTGGTGATGACAATCGGCACGCCGGCGTCTGCGGCTACCCCGGCGATTTTCGGGTCGTTTTTCAGGCCCCAGACATCGTTGACCATGAAGGCGCCGGCTCTGATTGCCCGGATGGCGACCACCGATTTGCTGGTGTCGATGCTTATCGGGGCGCTAATTTCCACTACCAGCCTTTCTATCGCTGGTATTACCCGCCGCAGCTCCTCTTCAGCTGTAATCGGCTGTGATTCGGGGCGGGTGGACTCGCCGCCGACGTCTACGATATCGGCTCCTTCGGCGATGAAGCGTTTCGCCTGCTCAACGATGGCTTTTATGTTTTTGCCTAGCCCGTCCCCGGAGAAAGAGTCCGGGCTGACATTGATAATGCCCATAATATAGGTGCGCTGCCCCCAGAGGAACTCGGTGTTATTGCAGCGGATGGCGACCGGTAGCAAGTAGTCGTTTTTCATCCGTATTTCCTTGCTCCATATTATAGCTTTTACGGTGTGGTTATCAAAGTACTATCCCGTTATTTTAATCGAGACTAACCTCTCCCCCTTAATCCCCCTCTCCTTGTAAGGAGAGGGGGAGATATAAAAAGAGGGACTTCGCCCCTCATAAACACCCCCTTTAATATATTTTGTCCCTCTTAAAATTTTTTGCTGTAAATGCGAAGTCTTATAGCCACCTTATTATTAAGCTGTCGGCGGAGGATTTGAGTGGGAAAGAGAAGTTTAAGAAAGCCGGGGATGGGGCGGTGGGTTATTAACGACCCTCCTTAAAAGAGGGGAAATTTTATATGGTAGCTTATTATTACGCCTGACACTTGGGGCAGAAGTAGCTGCCGCGATGGCGGATGGGGATGCGCTGTATCGGTGTACCGCAGGCAGGGCAGGGCTTACCGCCGCGGTGGGCGACGCGGAAGTGAGAGTGGGCGGTGCCCTGTTCGCCGCCGGGGCGGAAGTAGGTGTTGACGCTGGCTCCCTTGTTACCAATGGCTTTTTGAAGGACGTCCCGAAGTGCGCTGTGCAAACGTTTTACCTCTGTTCGGGAAAGGTTGTTTGCCGGTCTGGAGGGGTGGATACCGGCGGTAAAAAGGGCTTCATCGGCGTACATATTACCGATACCGGCGATAAGACTCTGGTCAAGAAGCACCGCCTTAACCGGCGCCTTTCGTTTATTAAAGCTATCGTAAAGTATTTCGGGGGTGAAGTCGGGCGACAGCGGCTCAATACCGAGTTTACATAAAACAGTAACGCTGTCCTTGACCAGTTGCAGATTGCCAAACTTACGCGGGTCGCGAAAGAAGATATTGCTGCCGTCGTCGAGGTGGATGATAGCTCTGGTGTATTCGGGTGGCGAATCCCTGCCGATAAGCAGTGAGCCGCTCATCTTGAGGTGGGCTATCAGGCAGCCACCCCCATCCAGTTTGAAGACCAGATACTTGCCCCGCCTGCTTAAGCCGGTTATTTTCCTCTCTGAAATACCGGAGTAAAACTCGGCGGGTGATGGCTGCCGCAGCATCCTTTCCCAGTAAAGCGTAACGCTCTTGATGGTACGCCAGACGACGTGAGGCAGTAGCTCGTTCTTTATCGTTTCGACTTCGGGAAGCTCGGGCATGTCTACTCCATCTGTCCCCAGTTGTCGCCGGTTTTGATATCCACCTTCAGCGGTATGCTCAACTCCAGCGAGGTAGACATTACCTCTGGCACCAGCTTCTTCATCTCTTCCAGCTCCTCGGCGGGCACCTCGAAGATAAGCTCATCGTGCACCTGGAGCAGCAGCTTGCTTTTCAGATTTCGCTTCGCCATCTGCCTGTCCAGCTCTATCATTGCCACCTTTATTATGTCAGCCGATGTGCCCTGAACCGGCATGTTTATCGCCATACGCTCGGCGGCTTCGCGCAGGTTGCGGTTGGACGAGTGGATCTCTTGTATGGCACGCCTCCGTCCCAGTATAGTCTCGACATAGCCCCTCTCCCTTGCCTGTTTCCTGGTCGAGTCCAGGTAATCTTTGACCTGTGGGTATTTCTTAAAGTATGAGTCTATAAACTGCTCCGCTTCCTCACGTGTTAGCTCGGTCGCCTGCTCCAGTCCGTAGCCGCTCATGCCGTAGATAACACCAAAGTTGACCGTCTTTGCCAGCCGCCGCATGTCCGCCGTCACATTGCCCGGATCTACCCCGAAGAGCAGGGCGGCGGTGGTGGTGTGGATGTCTCCATCGTGGAGGAAGGTCTCCAGCAGTGCTGGATCCTGTGATAGGTGAGCCAGCACACGCAGGTCTATCTGTGAATAGTCCCCGGAAAGCAATCGACAGTCGGGCGGGGCGATGAAAGCCCGCCTTATCTCCCTGCCCTGCTCAGTGCGGATGGGTATATTTTGCAGGTTCGGATCGCTTGAGGAGAGGCGTCCGGTTGCCGTGCGTGTCTGGTTGAAGCTGGTGTGCAGCCGCCCCGTCTTGTGGTTTATCAGGCTGGGCAGGGCATCGACGTAGGTAGATTTTAACTTGCTAAGCTGGCGATACTCTAAAATAAGCTCTATGACCGGGTGGGCAATGCGCAACTCCTCTAACACCGAAGCTCCGGTAGAGTAGCCGCTCTTGGTCTTGCCCGCCGACGGTAGCTGTAGCTCTTCGAAAAGGACCTGGCTAAGCTGCTGGGATGAGTTGATATTGAAGCGGTGGCCGACGCTATCGTAGACGCCCTTTTCCAGCTCCAGCAACCGCTCGCCGAGATGGTGAGACATATGCCGCAGGCTGTCTGCGTCTAGCAATACCCCGTTCCGCTCCATCTTTATCAGCACTGGTACCAGTGGCATCTCCACCTCTGAAAACAGCTTCCATAACCCTTGCTCTTTAAGCTCGGTGCCAAATATTTTCGCCAGACGCCAGGTCATATCGGCATCGGCACAGGCGTAGTCTTTGGTGTGGGAAACCTCCACCTGGGATATACATATCTGCTTGGCGCCGGAGCCGATGAGGTCGGTAATGGGCGTCATCTCGATGCCCAGTCTGCTGAAGGCGAGGGATTTCAATCCGATAGACTTTTCCCCAAGCAGGTGGGCGGCGATCATTGTATCGAAGTTCAGATTACTGACATCGACACCATGCCCGGCTAGCACCGTCATATCGTACTTGCCGTTGTGGGCTATCTTTTCCAGGATGTTATCCTCCAGTATGGGCTTCAACCCGGCGAGCACCTCTTCCAGCGGCAGCTGTTCCGTTTGCTCCCAGCTTACGTGGCCTACCGGAATGTAGTTGCCCTCGCCTTCAACCGGCGAAAAGGAGATGCCGACCAGTTGAGCTGAGATAGCATCCAGGCTGGTGGTCTCGGTGTCGAAGGCGAAGGAGCCGGCTTGTTTGAGGTGGTTGACTAACTTATTGAGCTCTTCGGCGGTGCAGATGACGCTGTACTCCGTCTGGCAGGGCGGCTGGCTTTCAGCCGCCCTGCTGGCATCCGGTATCTCCCCCAGAGCCTCGGACAGCCTGGGTAGCAGGCTGGCGAACTCCAGCTCACGAAAGAGCTCGGTAACCTTTTGACGGTCGAAGCGATTGAGCTGCGATTCCTTCAGGTTTAGTTCGACTGGCAGCCCGGTAACGATGGTCGCCAGCTCCTTGCTGCGGCGGGCGATGCTTTCGTTGTCACGCAAGAGGTTTTGCACCTTCTGCGGCGTAACCTCATCGATGTGGCTGTAAATCTCTTCTATGCCGCCGAACTGCCGGATTAGCTTCACCGCTGTCTTGCCGCCGATGCTGGGGACGCCGGGGATGTTGTCTGATTTATCACCGACCAGTGCCTTCAGGTCGGCGATGTGCTCCGGCTCGACGCCGTATTTCTCTTTAACGGCATCTTCGTCATATAGCATGGTGTCGGAGAAAGAGCGCTTCGGTTTGGGATACAGCACCTTCACCTTGGGCGATACCAGTTGCATGGCATCGGCGTCTCCTGTAACGATAACGGCATCCATATCCCGTTTTGCCGACTGGCTGCTCAAAGCGCCTAAGACATCGTCGGCTTCGTAGCCGTCAAGCTCGAATATGGGCATGTTGAACGCCTCTATGAGCTGTCTTACCCGCCCCAGCTGATTGACCAGCTCCTCCGGTGTCGGTGGACGGTGCGCCTTGTACCCGTCGAAGAGCTTGTGGCGAAAGGTGGGCGCTTTCCTGTCGAAGGCGATGGCGTAGTGGCTGGGCTTCAGCTCGTAGATAGCCTTTAGCAGCATACTGGCGAAGCCATAGACGGCGTTTACCATCTCACCGGTTCTGGATACCGTTAGCGGCGGCAGGGCATGGTAGGCGCGGTGAATCAGGGCGTTGCCGTCTATGAGTAGAAGCAACTTCTTCATAGCCTAATTATAGCAGGGTAGGCGGTGTTTGGGTTAGTGTGAAGGTGGTATTGCTACTCCAACACCGGTAGACCGGCAGCCTGCCAAGCGTTTATGCCGCCCGATATGTTATAGACCTTTGTAAAATTCTGCACCGCTATCAAAGCCAGCGCCTGGCTGCTTCTTGCCCCGCTCCGGCAATATATAAGATACGTTTTGTTTTTATCCAATGCTTCGGTTTCATCACTGAAGGTATCTGAGTAATAGTCGATATTGATAGCGTTTTCTATGTGTCCCTGGGCGAACTCATCCAGTGTTCGCACATCAATAATAACAAATTCCGGATTCTGCTGGTTCGCCTGTATTAACGTAAAGGCTTCCTCTGCGGTTATATCTTCGGCTGTCCGTGTTTCTGTCGGTGGGGTGGTGTTATCAATGCGGCTGCCATAGAGTTCACCGGTAACAGTTAGCCCAATGACCACTGCTATCACCAGCACCCACAGCAGTGACTTCTTCAGGTTGCTATTCTTCATCCTTCTGGCTGCTGGAATCCTTTTCCTCTACCCTCTCCACCTCTATGGTACACTCGGTTACCAGCGCCGCCAGGGCGCCGACGGCTGCCAGCACCGGCGCCGCCATGATGCCTATAGCCGCCGCCGGAGCGCCGATGGTCAGCGGTACCTCCAGCAGGGTCTTATCATTGTGCAGTATGCGGATCCTTCTGATGTTGCCTTCGTGAATAAGCTGTTTCACCTTGCCCAGCAGCTGGTCTCCGGATATGGTGATTTTTTCCTTGATAGTCATAATTCCCTCTATGATGCCGGATAGTACGATAAATCAGGTTAGATTTAAGCACATTCGGTACCAACTTACAAATTTTACATCACTTATTTTTCGGCTCTAGTGAACCAACGCTGTTTCGTGATATACTTTGTGTCGTACTATATAGAACGGTTGTTGATTTTAGATGAAAGACCTGCTTTCGGTATCAGATTTAAGCGGCGACGATATCCAGCTGTTGTTATCGGATGCCGAAGAGATAAAAGCCAGCGGCTGGCTCTCCGCACTTGACGGCAAGGTGATGGCGCTCCTGTTCGAGAAGCCGTCGTTGAGGACGCGCGTCAGCCTCGAGATTGCCATGCGGCAGCTTGGCGGGCAGTCCCTCTACCTTTCGCCGACGGAAGTTGGGCTGGGGGAGCGTGAATCCATTCCCGATGTCGCCCGTGTCATCGGCCGCTATACTGATATCATTGCCGTTCGTGCTTTCAAACACGACACTGTTCAGACGCTGGCGGAGTATGCCGACATACCGGTGATAAACGCTCTCTCCGATTTAGAGCACCCCTGCCAGGCGCTAACAGACATATTCACCATCCGTGAGAAAAAGAGGAAATTGGCAGGTTTGACCCTTGCCTATGTCGGCGATGGCAACAATGTCGCCAACAGCCTTATGCTGGCAGCGTCACTTACCGGTATGAACTTCAGGATTGCCTCCCCGAAGGGTTATCGGGTTCAGGAGAATATTCTGCAACTGGCACAGGGCTATGCCGCCGAAAGCGGAGCCGATGTTCTGTGCGCCGATAAGCCGCAGCAGGCTGTTGCCGGTGCCGATGTCGTCTATACGGATGTATGGATAAGTATGGGGCAGGAAGCCGAAGCCAATAAACGCCGCCGGGCATTCAATAGCTTTCAGGTAAACGGCGAACTGATGTCTTTAGCCAGGGAAGACGCCATACTGATGCACCCGCTGCCAGCGCACCGCGGTGAGGAGGTGTCGGAGGACGTACTGGATAGTCCGCAATCGGTGGTCTTCGACCAGGCGGAAAACCGGATGCACCTTGAGAAGGCACTGCTGATGCATATGCTGGGCGGTCTGGAGATAACACTGCCCGGATATCACTAAGGAGGTAACGCAACTATGTTTAGGAGCGTAATCTACTACGGCTGGGCGCCGATACTGATAACGGCACTAGCCATCATCGGCTATATTTATAAATGGCCCATCGAGGCTATAGCCACCATACTGGGCATTCTGCTGGTTGTCGGCTTGGCGATAGTGGCTGTCGGAGCCAGGGAAAAGGAGATGGAGCGCTCATCTCACAAGCTCAAGGAACTGGCGGGCTACTTCAACCGCCGCTTTATGGGCGAATCTTCGCTGTCTATCTTTGCCATAATAAACAGCTTGTTTAAGACGGACAATACCAAGCTTTGGGACTGGGCGAGAGCCTGCGATATGTCGCAGCGCGTCTTCAATACCTGGTGCAGCAGCTTTTCCACCCGGCTGGAGGTGGACACCAAGACGGGACGCTTCGGCATCTATCTGCGCACCTATCTCAATGAGCTCTGGCTGATAACCGACCTGTACTATGAATATGTGGAGCAGTTCCACGAGATTGCCGAGAAGATCGAGCTGCCGGCGGAGACGCTGGAACAATATGATAAGTTCGTTATGGAATATAACACTTATATCGTTGTGTTCCAGGAACTGGTCAGCGAGCTGAAAAAGGTGGCTAGAACTGAGATAGAGCCGCCCAGCATCAAAGCCGCCAATGTGCTCCCTGGGGCGAAAACCCTGTAGGAATTTGCCTCTTCTTCCTTCTCTGGCAAAGGGAGAACGATATCCATTATAAATCTCAAAAGAGCCTTACATCGGGCTATACCCTTGCTTTATAATACATAATCGGAGGCAGGTATGACCAAACCGATCGTGGCTATCGTCGGGCGGCAGAACGTAGGCAAATCCACACTTCTGAATCGCCTGGCGGGCAAGCGCATAGCCATCGTCAGCGACGTGCCAGGCACAACCCGTGACCGCATTGTAACAAGCGTCTTCTGGAAGGAAAGAGAGTTCGTAGTGGTGGATACCGGCGGGCTGGAGACGGGCGGTGGCTCTGATATAGCCCACGAGGTCAACCAGCAGGTAAAGACTGCCATAGACGGCGCCGATGCTATCATATTTCTGGTAGATGTCAGGGATGGCATAACCGCCTCGGATTCGGAAATCGCCGATATTCTTCGCAGCTCGGCTAAGCCGCTGCTGCTGGCAGCCAACAAGGCGGACAATAACCGCCTGGAGGCAGAGGTAGTTGAGTTCTTCAGCCTTGGGCTTGGGGAGCCGCTGCCCATCAGCGCATATCACGGGCGCGGCATATTCGAGTTGGTGGATAAGATAGTCTCCCTGCTGCCGGAAGCACCTGTGGTCGAAGCCGGGGGGGAGCAGATAAGGATAGCTATCGTCGGCAGACCTAATGTGGGCAAGTCCATGCTGCTGAATGCTCTGCTGGGCGAGCCGCGGGTTATCGTCAGCGATGTTCCGGGCACCACCCGTGATGCTATAGACACCCAACTTGACTTCGAGGGGCAAAGTGTGTTACTTATTGATACGGCTGGTATCAAGAGAAGGGGTCGTGTTGGGAAGGGGATTGCCCAGTATAGTGTTCTACGCTCTTTAAGGGCAATAGATAGGGCTGATGTTGTGCTGTTAGTGCTTGATGCCACCGAGCTGGTTGTGGCTCAAGATGTGCATATCGCCGGCTACATTCAGCAGGCTGCCAGAGGGATTGCACTGGTGGTCAATAAGTGGGACTTGGTTGTGAACAGCAACAAGACTGAATGCAGCAAGTACGTAAGGAACAAGCTGAAGTTCGTACCATATGCCCCGGTGCTGTATACCTCTGCCAAGCTCGGGCAGGGCACGGACAAGGTGATACCCCGGGCGCAACAGATATATCGGGAGAGGCTCAAAAGGATACCAACCACTAAAGTGAACAGCGTCATCCAGCGGGCGGCAGCCACTCATATTCCGCCGCGAAGTGGTAAAAAGCAATTGAAAATGTTATATGCTACCCAGGCTGACGTAAATCCGCCTACCTTCGTCTTCTTCGTTAATGATAGCGAGCTGGTTCATTTTTCCTACCGGCGCTATCTGGAGAACAGGTTACGGCAGTCGTTTGGCTTCGACGGCACGCCGCTGCGGCTGATTTTCAAGAATAGGAGCGAACAGTGCTGATCGCCAAGTTCATTCTTGTAGCCTTTATCGGTTATCTGCTGGGTTCTATACCCTTCGGTTTAATCATTAGTAAGTATAAGGCTAAGATAGACATTCGCCAATATGGCAGCGGCAAGATCGGAGGTACCAACGTCCTCCGGACCATGGGCAGAAAAGCATTTCTGCTGGTAGCTGCGCTGGATATCGCCAAAGGAGCGCTGGCGGTGTTATTCGCTGGTTTGATAATCGGACAGGAATATATAGTGGTCGGTAGCTCCGGGCTGGGTTTACTTTTTGCCCAGGTAATCGCCGCACTGGCGGCTATCACCGGGCATATCTGGCCAATATTCGTTAAGTTCAAGGGGGGTAGGGGGGTAGCCACCTTCATCGGTGGCTTGATAGCCCTGTGCCCAGTCGCCGGGCTGTTCGGAGGCGAGGCTCTGATTATAGGTGCCGGTTTGAGTGGCTTTGCTTCACTGGGTTCGATTATCGGTGTCGTCGGCGCCTATACCATATTGATTCCGCTTACTATAATGAACGGCTTCCCGGTTGAGTATCTGGGTTATGTTCTGATAGGCACTCTGCTCATATTATTCGTGCACCGGGACAATATTAAAAGGCTGCTATCGGGCAAGGAGCGCCGGTTGAACCAAAAATCGGAGAAGCTCGGTTCGGTATAGACTGGTTGGGCTCGTGACGGAAATATTCAACGGGTGAAGACAAGATAGGCTGATATATGCCCAAGGTTGCTATAATCGGTACCACCGCTTGGGGGATAACCCTGGGAGTGGTATTAGCCGATAAGGGATTGGATGTCAGGCTGTGGGCGAGGACCGAAGAAGAAGCCGAGCGGTTGCGGAAGAAGGGGCCTGATTCACGCCAGATGAATGGCATCACCCTGCCGCCGCAGATGTCGGTCACCAGCTTGCCGAAAGAAGCCCTGTCTCATGTCGCCGCTGTTTTAATGGTAGTGCCGTCGCAAACGATGCGGCGGAACGTGACATGGATCCGTGACCACCTCAAGGAGAATATGCTGATCATCAGCGCTGCCAAGGGGCTGGAAATCGGCAGCAACAAGCGTATGTCCCAGGTTATCGCCGACGAGATACCGGCTGACTTCCATTCCAATATCTGTGTCCTCTCCGGACCCAATCTGTTTAAGGAGGTGCTTCTCGGTCTGCCGGCTTCGGCAGTAGTAGCCACTGAGGATGATGCGGTTGCAAAGAAAGCCCAGAAGCTACTATCGGCGGATAATTTCAATGTTTATACTAATAACGATGTCATCGGGGTCGAGCTGGGCGGAGCCCTGAAAAATGTCATCGCCCTGGGAGCCGGGATGGTCGACGGGCTTGGCTACGGCGATAACGCCAAAGCCGCCTTCGTCACCCGAGGCTTGACCGAGATGGCGGCTCTGGGAGTGAACATGGGAGCCAGCCCGCTTACCCTTTCCGGATTATCCGGGCTGGGCGACCTGATCGCCACCTGCGCCAGCAACTTAAGCCGCAATCACTATGTCGGCGCTGAGCTGGTGAAGGGGCGCTCGCTTGAGGATATTATATCGTCAATGACTGGCTTTGCCGAAGGTGTGGCGACTACCGCCGCTGTCTGGGATATCGCCTGTAAGCTGAAGCTGGAGATGCCCATAACCGAGAAGATTTACCAGATACTCTATAACGGAGCTGACGCCCGCCGGGCGATAACCGAATTGCTGGGGACTAGGGGTAGGCACGAGCTGGTCGGCAGGAAGTGGCGGC
>DUFE01000093.1 GCA_011170385.1 Dehalococcoidia bacterium
AGTACTTCGTCAGTTACTACGATTACTACCAGCCGGAAGCCTATATCCCACGCACCGATACCTACATAGAAAAGGAAGTGGACATCAACGACGAGATAGATAAGCTGCGCCATGCCGCTACCCGCGCCCTTTTTGAAAGGAGGGATGTGGTTATCGTCGCTTCGGTATCGTGTATTTACGGACTGGGCGAGCCGGAGGAGTACCGCAGCTTCGTGCTGGAGCTGAAAAGGGGTGAAACGTACCCCCGTGAAGAAGTGCTGCGGCGGCTGGTGGACATGCAGTATGAAAGAAACGACATCGACTTCTCCCGCGGCAGGTTCCGCATCCGCGGTGACACTCTGGAGATACAGCCGTCATATGAGGAAATGGCTACCAGGATAGAATTCTTCGGCGATGATGTGGAGCGCATTGTCAGCCTGGACCCGCTCACCGGCGAGTTTCTCGACGAGCTCAATGATATAGACATATACCCGGCAAAGCATTTCGTTACCTCACAGGAAAAGCTGATGCTGGCTTTGGAAAGCATCAAGCAGGAGCTTGATGAACGGCTCGCCGAACTGAAGAAGCAGGGCAAGTTGCTGGAAGCTTCGCGTCTGGAAGCCCGCACCAACTACGACATCGAGATGCTCCAGGAAGTCGGCTACTGCAACGGCGTGGAGAACTACTCCCGACACCTGACGCAACGTGCCGCTGGCAGCGCTCCTTACACACTGCTGGACTACTTCCCGGATGACTTTTTGCTGGTAATAGACGAATCCCATATGACCATCCCGCAGATTCGGGGGATGTACAACGGAGACCGCTCGCGCAAGGAAACGCTGGTGGGCTACGGTTTCCGGCTACCCTCAGCGCTGGACAACCGCCCGCTCAACTTTGATGAGTTCAATAAGCGCGTCAATCAGGTCATATATACTTCAGCGACGCCATCCGAGTACGAGTACAGGCACAGCAGTCAGGTGGTGGAGCAGCTGGTGCGCCCCACCGGGCTGCTTGAACCTACCATAGAGATCAAGCCAACAGAGGGGCAGATTGACGACCTCATCCACCAGATAAAACAGCGCGTGGACAGGGGTGAGCGCTGCCTGGTGACCACCATGACCAAGCGTCTGGCGGAAAAGCTTGCCGAATACCTGGTGGAAACTGGCATCAAGACCCACTACCTGCACTCCGAAATCGATACGCTGGAGCGAGTGGAGATACTGCGCGACCTGCGGCTGGGTGTCTACGACGTTGTCGTCGGCATCAATCTGTTGAGGGAGGGGCTGGACCTGCCCGAGGTCAGCCTGGTGGCTATCCTTGACGCCGATAAAGAAGGTTTCCTCCGCTCTGAAGGCGCACTGATTCAAACGATGGGGCGCGCCGCCCGCCATATTGACGGGCATGTTATAATGTACGCCGATACCGTCACCGGCTCGATGCAGCGTGCTATCGACGAAACCGAACGCCGTCGCTCCATCCAGCAAGTTTATAATACAGAGCACGGCATCACCCCGCAGGGCATCAAGAAGGCGATCAAAGACATCACCGAGCGGATCAAAACCGTTGCCGAGGACAAGGTGAAATACCATGTCCTCCCCGAAAGCCGCGAGGACATCGCCCGGCTGGTCAGGGAGCTGGAGAGGCAGATGAAGGCGGCAGCCAAGAACATGGAATTCGAAAAGGCGGCGCTGTTGCGAGACCACATAATCGAACTGCGGCGGGAGTTGGCTTTGATGGAAATGCCCAAATGAGCAATGACAGCGAAGACATCGAGACCAGACAGGAGCGCCGTGAAAAGCGCGCCGAAAAGAAGAAAGAGAGCATGGCAAAGCACAGCAGAAACCTCGCCAAGGTATATAGAGACGCCATACTAAAGAGGCTGCGGGGGAAGAAAAGTGAAAAACAGGGTTAAATCAATATTTAAAAAGGAGTGATAATTATGATGGAATCATGGACGGAACCTGGATTCACCAAGCGCGGACGCGGCAGGATGGGGATAATGGGCAGTATCGGTACCTGGCTGGGCGTTGCCTTCGCCATAATCGGAATCATCGGCGAGACAACCTATAACATTATCGGGCTTAGCCCGCTATCCTGGTATTTTCTGGCAATCGCCGCACTGATATTCGGGCTGACCTGCTGGCTCGGCTGGGCGGTGGGCATGTATTTCCACGTCAAGGAAACACAGGGCGAAAAAGAAGAATAAGTTAAACCTCCGCCCCGCCGTCGTCAATAGCTTTGCCCATCTCCTCCTCAAGCTGCTCCATCAGACGCGCCGCGCGCGGGTATCCGATGTGCAGCTTCCGCTGCAGGAAAGAGGTAGATACGTTGCTGTACTCCTCGGCAAGCTGCATCGCAGACTCCAGTAGCGGATCTTTGGGATAAGGCACTCCCCTACCGGTGGTCGGCATCAGTTTTATGTCCTCCACCTTTAGCTGGGCGGCGGCTTCCTCCCCTTTCTGGTTGCCCCAGAAATAGACCAGCCTTTCCACCTCGGCGTCGGAGACGAAGCACCCCTGCAAACGCTTGGGCTTACCGGCTTCGGTGGGCATATAAAGCATATCGCCCCTACCCAGCAGCTTCTCGGCACCGCCGCCATCCAGTATGGTGCGCGAGTCCACCTGCGAGGTCACGGCGAAGCTGATACGGGTGGGGAAGTTCGCCTTGATCAGCCCGGTTACCACGTCCACCGAAGGCCTCTGGGTTGCCACCACCAGGTGTATGCCGACGGCGCGCGCCAGCTGCGCCAGGCGGCACAGTATGTGCTCCACCTCGTCGAAGCCTGCCATCATCAGGTCGGCAAGCTCGTCGATTACCAGCACCAGATTAGGCAGCCTGTCCTTGCCCTGTTTGTCCTTGTTGTAGCCCTCGATATTGCGCGCCCCTTCGGTWGCCAGCYTCWGRTAACGRTTRTCCATCTCYTGATTGAGCCAGCGCARRGYRYTSARCGCCTTMTKGGTRTCGACGATAACCGGTGCCGCCAGGTGAGGCAGGCTATTGAACTGCGCCAGCTCCACCCGCTTGGGATCTATCATGATAAGCCTGGTATCGAAGGGGGTATTGTACATCAGCAGGCAGCAGATTATGGCATTGAGGCAGACGGTCTTACCACTGCCGGTGGCACCGGCGATAAGCAGGTGCGGCATCTTCGCCAAGTCCGCCGAGATGGCTTCTCCGCCGGCTCCCTTACCTAAAGCTATCGCCAGGCTGGACTTCGCCAGAATCTTCTGATAACCATTGGTTTCTATCACCCCGCGCAGGCTGACGGTGCTGAAGGTCGTGTTGGGTACCTCTATACCGACGATGGGCTTGCCCGGCACCGGCGCTTCTATCCTGATGGTCGGCGCCGAGAGCGCCAGAGCCAGATCGTTAGCCAGCGAAGTGATTTTTTCCACCTTGACCCGCGTGCGTGAGACTTCCTCTTCTATATCACTTACTTCGCCGTTTTCGTTCCGTCGTCGTAACTTCCTGGTCTTTACATCCCAGCCGGGCTCGACACCGAACTGCGTAACCGTCGGACCGGCGTTTATCTGCACTACCCTGGCATCAACGCCATAGCTTGCCAGTGCATCCGATATTATCTGCGCCCGCTGGGCGTTATCCGCCTGCCCCAGCTCAACCTCGATAGTCTTCTCCAGTATGTCTATCGGTGGCAGCTTCCATCCGTCGATTACAACCAGCGATGGTGATTCTCCGTACTTACGCCATACTTCCTGCGCCACCTGCTTCAGATCCGGCGGTTGCTCGTCGGCGGGTTTCGCCGACACCGCCTCGGCTTTAGCCGGCACTGCCCCTCCCATCACCGTCTCTCCATGCGGTATCTCCGGCGGCACCAGCACCGCCGGTGGCACCAGCTTCTCAGATGGGGCCCTGACATCATCGTGCCTGGCGTATGCCGTTTCCTTGAAGGGATGTTGTTCTTCCTGCCCTGGCCTGGGAGAAGGCGGCGGCGATTTTACCAGATCCACCAGCCACGATACCGCTCGCTTCAAAGCCCACCAGCACAGCCGTGGCGCCACAAGGACGATTCCCAGAAGGAACAGTCCTACAACACGTAATACACCGATGGTGGTATCGCTGCTTATAAGTACATCCCCGAAGCGCCCGCCGATACCAAATAGCGCCAGAACCCCCCAGACGGTAAAGAAGAAGGCTGCCACTCCCAACCATATATTCCACTGGTATAGCTTCCAGCGAGTGATGAATGCCAATATCTGCCGCCGGAAGATAATACCGATAATAATGATAGCTGCCAGTGCGATAAGAATCAGACCCCAGCCGAACAACCCCAGTGTGCTCTCGGTAACGTCTTCCGCCCATGCGGCGATGTTATCCCACTGCCAGAAGAGCACCGCCAGTACGGCGATCAAAATTATTAACCGCCGCACCCAGGGCGACCATAGAAATCGGAAAAATCCACCCATAATCTCACCAAAACCGGAGCTGGATCTCTTTTTTGCAGATACGTTGTTACCAACCCGGGGCTTTCTCTTCTTTACAACAGCCTTCTTTTTAGCCGGAGTCTTTCCTGCCATATAAGCCCCCGAACTATACCTTTACCATAACCGGCAGAATCATCGGGCGGCGCTTGGTTTTCTCGTAGTAGAAGTTATTTAAAGCCGTCCTGACCTTGTTATCAGCAAAGCTCAATTCTGCTTTATGCTTACCGCCGTGATCCATAATTTCAGCGACCAGATCGCAGCTTTCTTCAAGCATATCCTTGGCTTCGTTGGTATCGACAAAACCGCGAGATACGATATCAGGGCGCCCTACCAGCTTGCCCGTCTGCTTGTTGACGGCGATAATGACCACTACTATACCATCCCGCGATAGCATCCGCCGGTTTCGCAGCACGATTCCCCCGACATCGCCGACGCTCAAACCATCCACATAAACGTTGCCTGAAGCTACCTTGCCGATAACCCTGCCCGCATTTGATCCTAGCTCCAGTATATCACCGTCCTCAAGGATAAAGATATGCTCTTCCGTGATGCCCACCTGGCGTGCCAACTGAGCATGAAAGCTCAAATGGCGATACTCACCGTGCACGGGAACGAAAAACCTGGGCTTGACCAGGCTCAACAGCAGCTTAAGCTCTTCCTGGCTGGCGTGCCCATGGACATGAACCTGTGCCACCTTATCGTAAAACACCTGCGCGCCCTGCTTGAAAAGGCTGTCCATTGTCCGGTTTACCAGCGACTCGTTGCCCGGGATAGGCGAAGCTGATATAACCACGGTATCGCCGCGGGTTATGCTGACGTGGCGGTGATCGCGGTTGGCGATACGCACCAGCCCCGACGTGGGCTCTCCCTGGCTGCCGGTGGTAATGATGATCACCTTATCGTGGGGCATACCCTTCAACTCTTCTATGCGTGCCAGGACGCCTTCCGGAGCCTTAAGGTAGCCCAGCTCCAGAGCTATCTTCGCCGTATCGCTCATACTGCGACCGATAACGAAAACGCGTCGTCGACACTTGGCAGCTACATCGATAACCTGCTGCAAACGGGACACCAGCGATGCAAAGGTGGTAACTATAACCCGCCCCGGGGCGTTTGTCATTATCTGATCCAGGGCTTCGCCTATTACCCTCTCCGAAGGTGTATAACCAGGCAACTCGGCGTAGGTGGAATCAGAGAAGAGGAGCAGGACTCCCTGCGCCCCCAGCTGCGCCAGCCTCGAGAGATTGGTCGGCTCGCCGTTGACCGGTGTATAGTCCACCTTAAAATCACCGGTATGCACGATGTTGCCCAATGGTGTCTGGATTATTATTCCCATGGCGTCGGGGATGCTGTGACACACGGGGAAAAGCTCTATCTTGAACCTGCCCAGCATAAATGGGCTACCGGGTGGGACCACATTGAGCGCCGACTTCAGCTCCGCCTTGCGCTCCTTGAGCTTTACCGATATAAGCCCTTTAGCCAGCTTGCTGCAGTAGACAGGTACATCAAGCTGCGGCAGGACATAGGGCAGAGCGCCGATATGGTCTTCGTGGGCATGGGTTATAACTATGCCCCGTATCTTGCTCTTGTTTTCCAGAAGGTAGCTTATATCCGGGATTACTAGGTCTATGCCCAGCATTTCTTCTTCCGGAAACATCAACCCGGAATCGATGACGATGATATCCTCCCCATACTCCACCACCATCATATTCTTGCCGATTTCACCCAGCCCGCCGAGGGGGATTACTTTAAGCCTCTGTTTGGCTCTGGTTTTGGTTCTTACTCTTGTCATTTAATCCTCAAAACATATTCAGTTGCTTTGACACCGGTTCCTGGCTAGCTTCGGGTATACCCTTCGCCTGCGCCAGGAGCGTCGGAATCTTCAGCATATCCGCCTTTATCGCCTCCCGCAGGTTCTGCTGGTGCAGCGCGGCCGCAGGGTGATACATGGCGTAATAGAGGATACCATCGTGCTTTTCGGCGGTGCCGTGAATCCTGCTTATAGTCTTTCCGGGGAAGAACAGCGCCATGGAATAACGACCCAGGGTAACTATCATCTTTGGGCGGATAATTTTGATCTGGCGGTCCAACCAGGGGCGGCAGTTGACTATCTCTTGCGGTAGCGGGTCGCGGTTCTGCTGCGGGCGAGTCTTAATCACGTTGGTTATGTAAACTTGCTCTCGCTTCAATCCGATTAACCCCAGAAGCTCATCCAGGAACTTGCCCGCCGGACCGACGAAAGGCCTGCCCTGCTGGTCTTCGTGCCAGCCAGGCGCCTCGCCGATAAACATTATGTCCGCGTTTTCTGCACCTTCACCCGGTACGGCATTGGTTCGGTAGCGGGCAATCTCACACTGGCGGCAGTTCTTGATTTCCTCATAGAGCTCGGTAAGCGCTGACATGGTATCCTTTTCATCCATGATAACACGGGCAATATGTCAAGTCAATTTGATTTACCACGGCAACATCCGCTGCCGACAAACGGATATAAATCAGCGATTTGTGGTAAAATATCCATCTAGAAGCACCAGTAACCGATGATAACTTTCTTATGAATAAAACCGTTTCGCTGATTGTACCCACCTACAACGAGCATGACAATATAGCACCGCTGGTCGAGCGTATACATTGCGCCCTTTCTCCCCGCGACTACGAAATACTATTTATAGACGATGACAGCACCGACGGTACCGCCGATGCAGCTTCATCATTATTGGAAAAGTATCCTGTCAGGGTAATCGTCCGCAAGGATAAGAAAGGGCTGGCTTCAGCGGTCGTAGACGGACTAAACCATATCAACGGCGATGTCATCGCCGTAATGGATGCCGATCTGCAGCACCCGCCGGAGGTTCTTCCTGGCCTGCTCAAGGCTATCACGGAAGAAGACGCCGATGTAGCCATCGGCTCCAGATATGTTCCCGGGGGCGGCTGCCAGGGATGGAGCCTTACCAGAAAAATCATCTCCAGGGGGGCTATCTTCATCGCCCACCTGCTGCTGCCGGCGACGAGGAAGGTTAAAGACCCGATGTCTGGTTTCTTTGCCTTCCGCAGGAACGTGGTCAAAGATGCCCGCTTGAACCCTTCCGGCTTCAAGATACTCCTGGAGATACTTATGATGGGCAGGTTTAACAGGGTTGCAGAAGTACCCTTTATCTTCGTCACCAGGGAGAGGGGCGAAAGCAAGCTCAACGCCCGCCAGCAGCTGGACTACCTGAAGCATATCTACAGCCTGATGCGGCGGACGGGTGAGCTGACGAGGTTCATCAAGTTCTGTCTGGTGGGCGGCAGCGGCGTTATCGTTAACTACGGGCTTTACTGGATACTGACGCGCTTTGCCGGTTTCACCCCCATCGACGATATGGCTGCCGGCGGTATCACCTCCGGCAATCTGGCGATGGCTATCAGCATCGAAACGTCCATAATCACCAACTTCCTGCTCAACAACTATTTTACCTTCGCCGACCGCAAGGTGCGCAAAGCCGGAGCTTTCTTCAGGGCGCTGCTTAATTTCAACCTGATATGTATTATCGGCGGCTTGATTCAGATAGGCGTCGCCAACCTTTTCGCCGTCGTTTTTGGCGTTAACGACCTCATCGCCGTTCTGGCAGGCATCGCCGTAGCGACTTTGTGGAACTACTTTCTCAACAACTGGTTGACATGGAAACACTGAAAGACTTGATAAGAAGATTCACCAGGTGGGAATACTGTGGGCTGGTGGTGCTGGTGGTCATCATTCTGACCCTGCATCTTAGCACTATTATGCAGCCCGACCGCCCCCTGTTCGACGAGCTGCATTATGTCCCCGATGCCAGGGTCGTCATGGGCGGTGATGCCACCGAGCGCCCTGAGCACACCCCCTTGAGCAAGCTGTTTATCATCGGTGGTATGGAACTGTTCGGTGATAATCCCGTCGGCTGGCGCTTCTTCCCTATCGTCTTCAGTATCACCGGTATCGTTTTCTTCTACCTCATCTGCCGCCGCCTGAACCTGTCGAAAAAGGTCGCCTTCATCGCCACCTTTCTGCTAGGGCTGGAGAACCTTACCTTCGTCCACGGGCACATCGCCATGCTGGACATTTACAGTGTAACCTTTGCCCTGCTCTCCTTCTGGCTATATCTGAAGGGGCGGTATATAACATGCGGAATAGCGATAGGTTTGAGCGCCCTGACGAAGCTCACCGGTGTCCTGACGATACTGGTAATCGGGCTGCACTGGATTCTGAACGGGGGACTGCTGAAAACCTGGCGGCAGTTTCGCATAATATACCGGCTGCTTACCCGTAAAGTCATGCGCCGATGGCGCCTGCTGACATGGTTCCTGACAACGCGGATATGGAAACGGCTTCGTTTTATCCCGTCAATGCTTGCCGCCCCTATAACCTTCCTCGGCTTGATGCCGCTGATGGACTATGGCGTTTTTCATGAATGGCAGAACCCTATCAAGCGGATACAGGAGATGATGGATATATCTGGAAGCATAACCTACGACTGGGTAGAGGTAGGAACCGGCAGCCGTCCCTGGATGTGGGTGCTGACGCCGGAGGTTATGCCCTACTGGTACAATCCCGACTACACCGGCATGATAAGCCCTACCCTGTGGGTATTTATTATGCCGCTGGTGCTATATATCATTTATCGGACGATAAGAGGCAACACGCCGATGCTGTTCCCACTTTCTTGGTTTATCGGCAGCTACCTTTTCTGGATACCGGTCAGCCTCATTACCGACAGGGTCACCTACCTTTTCTATTTCTACCCCACTGTCGGGGCGATAGCTCTCGGGCTGACTATAGCCATATCTCCACTGCTGAACAGAGCCATAGGGCGGGGGGTTATAGCCATCTATTTGCTATTGCACGCTGTCGCCTTTATCATCATCTCACCGGTAGCCCTGTGC
The DNA here is from genome assembly GCA_011170385.1 of Dehalococcoidia bacterium. Classification (GTDB taxonomy): domain Bacteria; phylum Chloroflexota; class Dehalococcoidia; order Dehalococcoidales; family W693; genus W693. The sequence goes on from DUFE01000093.1 coordinate 9,315, forward strand.
TGGTCGATTCCGCTTTGCCTGCTGCTTTTTATCTTCACCATCTGGTTTACCGGTTTGGGCGAAGGATTTCGCTTCCACCGCATGGAAAAACCGCCCGAAGTCCAGGTTGATATGCCACTAAAACAATAGTAAAATACACCGTATCCCAATTTTATAATGAAGGGGAGAGCTATGAGCTTAAGCCAGACCGACCCCGATGTCTACCAGGCTATCGAACTGGAGAGGAAAAGACAGCGGGAAACGATAAACCTTATCGCTTCAGAAAACTACACCAGCCGCTCGGTGCTGGAAGCCCAGGGATCCTTCCTTACCAACAAGTACGCCGAGGGCTACCCCGGCATGCGCTACTACGGCGGCTGTGATAACATGGACACCATCGAAACCCTGGCTATAGAGCGAGCTAAAAAGCTGTTCCATACCGACCATGCCAATGTCCAGCCTCATAGCGGGGCGCAGGCGAACATGGCGGCTTACTATGTACTGCTGGAGTACGGGGATACCGTCCTGGGTATGGACCTGGCTCACGGCGGGCACCTCACCCACGGTGCCAGAGCCAACTTCTCCGGTAAGTCCTATAACTTCGTCACCTACGGAATCAACCTGGAAACAGAGCGAATCGACTATCATGAGGTGAAGAAGCTTGCCCTTAAGCATAAACCAAAGCTGATTGTAACCGGTGCCAGCGCTTATCCCAGAATCATAGATTTCGAACGCTTCCACCGCATCGCCGACCTGGTAGGGGCAAAGCTGCTTGCCGATATCGCCCATATCGCCGGCATGGTCGCGGCTGGCCTGCACCCAACACCGGTACCCTACACAGATATAGTGACCTCGACCACTCACAAGACGTTGCGGGGACCTAGGGGCGGTTTCGTCCTGTGCGGTAAGGAGCTGGCTTCCGCCATAGACGCCGCCGTTTTCCCCAGGATGCAGGGCGGGCCGTTAATGCATGTAATAGCCGCCAAAGCCGTTGCCTTCGATGAAGCCCTGAAGCCGGACTTCCTCACCTACCAGAAGGCGATACTAGACAATGCCCTGGTGCTGGCAACCGAGCTCAAGAAGCATGGGCTGCGCCTTATATCCGGCGGTACGGATAACCACCTTGTGCTGGTAGACCTTAGCCCTATTGGCGCTAACGGCAAGCAAGCCGAGGAAGCCCTGGGCAGAGCCGGCATCGTTGTCAACCGTAACCAGACGCCATTCGGCAACCACCAGCCGGCAAGCATCACCAACGGCATCCGACTGGGTACACCGGCGGTAACCAGCCGTGGCTTCGGCAAGGCAGAGATGAAGCTCATCGCCTCAATGTTGGTAAGGGTTATCAGCCATATCGATGACACAGCCGTTCAGCGGCAGGTAAAGGAAGAAACGCTGCAGATGTGCAGCCGCTTCCCCGTGCCGGCGATAGACGACTAGATTTTTAGAATCCTATCCCCTTTATCCCCTTTCCCCTGTAAGAGGAGGGGGATTTTTGTTTTGAAGAGGGGGTTAACGCCCTCTCTTCAGCTATCTCCCATAAAAAATAATGGTTAATGTGAGTAAAATGTCATTGACATGGTATATTCCATATGATATAAGGTCTGATGTTAACATTGAAGTCATATGGCTAATAGTTAAACAATAGGAGGATGTTATGGATTTATCAAATATTACTTTTATCCCTCTATATCCAGGGGATGTTCCTGGCGACCCCGAACTAGGTGGGTGGCGACCCTTACCTAAACGCCTTTATACGCACCAAAAGCATAGCGTTATATCACTGGAAGAGGTATTAAGGCTAGTCGCCTTTAGGTTACATGAGTTTCAGCTTAGAAAAGCGATTGAGATTGTAGCTCATCGCCTCGCTAGTTAAATTTGGAGTTTTAAAAATAGCTATATGGAGGTGATTCTATAGTCTGATTTTATTTATGTAAAGAGATAAAGTAATTAAAAAGGGGGAAATAATGACTACAAGTGAAAATACAATGGAAGGACTACGTAAGTTTGCTGAATCTGCTAAAAAGATAATGCGAGTACCAGCTCTCAAAGGTCACCTCGGCGGCGTGGATTTCTATATAATTACTCTGTCCCTAGCCGAAGTTCCCAGGTATATTGTTGGCACAGATCCAAATCCAGACTTATCGCCTAAACTCCGTGAAAATCGCCGGGCAAATCCAGCACGATTTGCAGAAATAGCAGATTACATTGTCTGCAATCAAAACGATTATCGATTTAGTGCTATTACTTGCACCTACGGTAAAAATGGGACTGATCACCCTGATAACTGGGAGCCTGCCGACCCAGATGCTCCTAAAGGTAGCCCAGGGTGGATGTTAGGAATGCTAACACTCAACCAGCAAGATCCACTTGTAATTGTGGATGGTCAACACCGACTTGGAGCAATAGAAAAAGCCATCGACATTGAGCCTGAACTTCGCAACGACAGCATTGCTGTTGTACTTTTCCCATACATAGACCTTAGGGCGAACCAACAGCTATTCTCTGACCTCAATAGAATCGCAAAGCCCCCTACGAAAAGCTTAAATATACTCTTTGACTACAGAGATATCACCAATCGCGTGGTACAAAAAGTGGTTGAGGGAGTATCTGTGTTTAAAGGCCAAGTAAACTTAGAGTTAGTTTCTGTGGCTAAAAGTCCGAATGAAATGTTTACGTTGGCTGGTATCTATCAAGCCTCTGAACCTATGATTATAGGATCTTTCAAAGGTGGGCTTTTACAGAAGGAGCTTAGTCAAGAAAACAACAATGAAGACGAATATGTCAAGTTCCTTTTTGATGCCTGGGAGTTCATCGCCGAACAGTTCCCCGAGTGGGGGAAGGTGGCAAGCGGCCAAATAAGCCTTTCTGAAAACCGCAAAAAATATCTCCACTGGAACTCCGGAGTGCTTTCCTCTATAGGTGAGTTTATAGGCACTGTTATGCGAAAGTGCGCCGCTGACTGGAAGGAAACAGTCAAAACTGATCTCACCCATCCCGACAACGCAAACTGGCGTCGTGATATGCCCCAGTGGCAGGGTCTCGTACTCGCTGGTGACCAAGTACTGCCTCGCAGTGCAGTCAGGATCCAGTTGATTGCTTACCTAAAGCTTAAAGTAGGTTTGCCACTTACTGACGGCGAAAACAAAGCCTTATTACAATTAGACCATGCAGTGCAGAAAAAGATAGGGTTCCAGCCTTAGTTAATCTTACCCAGAGGGTAACTTTGGTTGCCCTCTCCTTAACTTGACACAATATTTAATGGTGAGTTTAAGAGGGGCGAAGCCCCTCTTTTCTTATCTCCCCCTCTCCTTGTAAGGAGAGGGGGGATTAAGGGGGAGAGGTTGGTTTGATAAGAGAATGGCACTGGATTTAGCCACCCACCCATCCCCTCTTTAGCTTTTTCTTCCCACCCAGCCCACCCTCGTTAAGGGTTATTACATCCCTCTTTTAAAAGGCAATTTAGGGGGTAAAGGCTTTTTAATGGAGACGATGTAATGCTATAATGAATGTGCCCGATGCAGTACAAAAGCCATATTAGAGGGGAGTCAGACCGATGGACGATCTAAAGGTTTTTACCGGCAACGCCCACCCCGCCCTGGCAAGAGCAGTCACCGAATACCTGAAGATACCGCTTGGCGAGTGCGAGGTATTCCAGTTCAGCAATGAAAATATATTCGTGCGTATTATGGAGAACGTGCGCTCGCGCGATACCTTCGTCATCCAGCCCATCTCCTCGCCGGTAAACCAGAATCTCGTGGAGCTGCTTATTATGCTTGACGCCCTTAAGCGAGCTTCGGCAGGGCGTATCACCGCCGTCATCCCCTACTACGGATACTCCCGCACGGATAAAAAAGACCAGCCCCGCGTGCCTATTACCGCCCGCCTTATCGCAGACCTGCTGACCGTAGCCGGCGCCAACCGCCTGCTGACCATGGATTTGCACGCCGCTCAGATACAGGGCTTCTTTAATATACCTGTCGACGAGCTGACCGCCCTTAATATATTATCCACCTACTTTAAAAAGAAGAAACTGGATAATCCAGTGGTGGTAGCCACCGATATCGGTATCACCAAGCGGGCGCGCGATCTGGCGCACAAGCTGGATGCGCCGCTGGCTATTATGGAGAAGAGGCGCATCGGCAACAAGGATCAAATAGAAACGCTTAATGTCATCGGTGACGTCAATGGTAGAACCGCCCTTACCGTAGACGATGAAATAGACACCGCCGGCTCGCTGACGAACACGGTTAACACACTGATAGACCGGGGGGCTAAAGAGGTATTTGCTTGCTGCACCCACCCGGTGTTCTCCGGGCAGGCTATACAGCGAATAGCCTCGTCGCCTGTCAGGGAGGTAGTGGTAACCGATACCATCCCCGTTAACGGGGAGAGAAAGCTAGACAAGATAACCGTCTTGCCCATAGCGCCACTACTGGGCGAGGCTATCAACCGCATCCACACCGGACAGTCGGTCGGGGCTCTATTTGAGTAACCAGCAAAAGATGATAGAGGTATACAAGGCTAAAGGCGAGCTGGAAGCACAGGTTATCAAGGGCTTGCTGGAAAGTCACGGCATACCCTGCTTGTTCCAGTCTCACGCCGCCAGCTCGGTGCACCCCTTTGCCATAAACGGGTTGGGTGAGGTAAGGATCATGGTGCCGAAAAATACAGCCGATGAAGCCAGAAGATTGATAGAGGCAGACTGACATGTTGAAGTGGCTAAGCGGACTAGGGGACTCAAATGAGAGAGAAATCAAGCGGCTACAGCCTCTTATTGATAAGATTAACGCACTTGAAACTGAGATTCAAAAGCTCACCGATGAGGAACTAAGCGCCCGATCTACTA
>DUFE01000094.1 GCA_011170385.1 Dehalococcoidia bacterium
CAGAGCCAAGCGAGTGCTGGAGCTGGCGATAGACGAAGCCCGACAGATGGGGCACAGCTATATCGGCACCGAGCACCTGCTACTGGGGCTGCTACGCGAGGGAGAAGGGGTGGCGGCAAAAGTGCTGGATAGCTTCAGCATCAACATAGAGCGGGCGCGTGCCGAGGTCACCCGTTTTTTCAGCCAGAGCTCCGCCAGGGCGCGGATCAGCCGCACTACCAGCCGAACCCCCGCATTGGACCAGGTGGGCGTGGACCTGACGGCGGCGGCGCGTGCCGACAAGCTGGACCCTGTTATCGGGCGGCTTAACGAAATAGAGCGGGTAATACAGATACTCTCCCGCCGTACCAAGAATAACCCGGCGCTCATCGGCGAGCCCGGAGTGGGCAAGACAGCTATCGTTGAAGGTCTGGCGCACCGCATCGTCGAGGGCGATGTCCCGGAGACGCTGGAGAACAAGAGGCTGGTAGCACTGGATATAGCTGCCGTAGTCGCTGGTACCAAGTACCGCGGAGAATTCGAGGAGCGGCTGAAGAAGGTTATCGAGGAGATAAAAACCTCCGGCAACTGTATCCTCTTTATAGACGAGTTTCATACAATGGTGGGCGCCGGCGCCGCTGAGGGCGCCGTTGACGCTGCCAATATCCTCAAGCCATCGCTTGCGCGGGGCGAGCTGCAATGCATCGGCGCCACCACGCTGGATGACTATCGCAAATATGTCGAGCGAGATGCCGCCCTGGAGAGACGTTTCCAGCCGGTGCTGGTGGAGGAACCTTCCGTTGAAGACACGCTGGCTATCCTTTACGGTATCAGAGAGCGTTATGAAGATCACCACAAACTGAACATCAGCGACGAAGCCCTGAGCGCGGCGACGACACTGGCTTCCAGGTATATCCCGGACCGCTTCCTGCCGGACAAAGCTATAGACCTCATCGACGAAGCGGCGTCACGGGTAAGAATCAAGCACCATACCAAACCCTCTTCCCTGAAGAAACTGAAGCAGGACGAGGAGAAATACCGTAAGGACAAAGAAGAGGCGCTGGCGACGCAGCAGTATGACCAGGCTGCCGAGCTGCGGCAACAGGAGCTTCGCATCGAAGGGGAGATACGTGAGATGGAGGAAGCATGGCAGGCAGAGCAAGGGCAGGAGAAACCGGTGGTACATACAAAGGATATAGAGGAAGTGGTGGCTATGTGGACCGGCATTCCGGTGGTGCAGATAGCCGAGGACGAAACCACCAGGCTTCTCAATATGGAAGAGGTGATGCACGAGCGCATCATTGGGCAGGACGAAGCAATAAACACCATTTCCAAGGCGGTCAGGCGGGCTAGAGCCGGGCTCAAGGATCCGAGGCACCCCATCGGCAACTTTATCTTCCTTGGTCCCACCGGTGTCGGCAAGACGGAGTTGGCGAGGACCCTGGCCGATTTTATGTTCGGCGACGAGGAGACACTGGTTCGGCTGGATATGTCCGAGTTCATGGAGAAGTTTGCCGTCTCGAGGCTAGTAGGAGCACCGCCGGGGTATGTCGGCTTTGAAGAAGGAGGGCAGCTTACAGAGGCGGTCAGGCGCAAATCTTACTGCTGTATCCTACTGGACGAAATCGAAAAAGCCCACCCGGATGTTTTCAATATACTACTGCAGATTTTCGACGACGGACACCTGACCGACGCCAAGGGACGGAGGGTAGACTTCCGCAACAGCATTATCATAATGACCAGTAATATCGGCGCCGACCTTATCCGCAAAGGCAGCGCTATAGGTTTTGCCTCCCGCAGCGACGAAGTTAAAACGCAACAGGATTCCTACGACAGAATGAAGGAAAAGCTACTGGGCGAGGTCAAGAAAGCCTTTCGACCCGAGTTCCTCAACCGTATCGATGCCACCATCGTCTTCCACCCGCTGACCAAAGAGCAGATTCGGCAGATAGTCGATTTGATGCTGGGCACGGTAACCAAACAACTTGCGGAGAAGGAAATAAAACTGGAGGTAACCGAAGCGGCGAAAGATTTCTTGGGCAGGAAGGGCTACGATGAGGTTTACGGTGCCCGCCCACTGCGACGGGTAATACAGGATATGGTTGAGGATAAGCTCTCAGAGGACCTACTGCGGGGCAAGTTCCAACCTGGCGACACCGTCGTTGTCGACCTCGAAGGCGAAGAGATTGTGGTGAGGGCGGAGGTGGTGGGTGCCTTACTCGGAGATAGTTAGACATTAGAGCCGCCTATGTTCGGTAGGATATTTTAATATTATTTAAGAGTGGTGAGCAGAGCAAAGAGCTCTGCCCGCTCTTTTTTATTTTTACTGTTAAAATGAGGGCAGGTTAAAGGGTAAATGGAAATCGATTGGGGAGATGCATTACAGTACGGCGGCATCGGCTTTCTGCTCGTATTCGCCGTACTGGCTATTCTGGCTATGGCTACGTGGCTCGTTAACCTGCTTGCCGATAAAATTGGCGGCAAGGGGGGGACTGCCGAAAACGGCGGCAATAACGGCGGGGAGTAGTCTATATTGCAGTACTCATCAGGTATTGGAAGTAACTAGATGGACGGCTTTTTCCAGACCGGTTTCGGTGACCTTAGCTGGGGCAACATAATAATGCTCTGCGTCGGTCTGGTCTTCATCTGGCTGGCCATAACCAAGAAGTGGGAGCCATACGAGCTGCTGCCCATCGGTGTCGGTATAATCCTGGCTAACCTGCCCGGCACCGGGCTTCTGGTTCAGCCAAGCGAAGTCAGCGGTGAGTACGGCTCGGCAGGTCTGCTGGGGACGTTCATCGAGTATGGGCTTTTAAGGTACACTATTTTACCCCAGCTTATATTCCTCGGGCTGGGGGCGATGACTGATTTTGGGCCTCTCCTCGCCAATCCCAAGCTTTTCCTGTTAGGGGCGGCGGCGCAGGTAGGCATCGTTATAGCCTTTCTTGGCGCTCTAGCTCTGGGACATTTCGGCATTGCCGACTTCGGTATGAATGAGGCGGCGTCGATCGCCATAATCGGCGGCGCCGACGGTCCGACAACCATCTACCTCACCTCCCAGCTTGCCCCTGAGCTTATGGGCATCACCGCGGTAGCGGCTTATTCCTATATGGCTATGGTCGCCCTCATCCAGCCGCCCATAATACGGGCGTTAACCACCAAGAAGGAGCGACAAATCTGTATGGAAGCCCAGGTGCGCGAGGTATCCAAACGGGCAAAGATCCTCTTCCCCATCATATGCACCATACTGGTAATCCTGCTGGTGCCGCGTAGCGCTCCCCTGGTGGGTATGTTTATGTTCGGTAATCTGCTGCGGGAGAGTGGTGTGGTGGAACGCCTCTCCAATGCGGCACAGAACGCTCTGATAAACCTGACCACCATAATCCTTATGCTATGCATTGGCGCCTCTATGCCCGGCGAAGTGGTGATGCGCACCGAGACACTGCTGGTGCTGGGACTTGGTCTGGTCGCCTTTGCTTGCGGCACTGCCGGCGGCGTGCTGCTGGGCAAGCTGATGAAGTGGATTTCTAAGGAGCCTTTCAACCCGATTATCGGAGCCGCCGGTGTATCGGCGGTGCCAATGGCGGCTCGCGTCGCCCAGCATATAGGGCAGAAGGAAAATCCGCGTAGCTTCCTGCTGATGCATGCCATGGGGCCCAATGTCGCCGGCGTCATCGGTTCGGCGGTCTTTGCCGGCGCATTGTTGAGCATACTCGGTTAGGGCGCTACTTGCCTTATATACACAAATCGGGTAAAGTCATTCCGTGATTTCTTCGTTAATCTCTCTGTATGTCACATTATGATTAAGGCTATTGGAGTTTAATAGCAGGAAATGAATGAGGAAAAAACAGCCGCTATTATCGTCGCCGCCGGCAAGGGGGAGCGGATGGGTGGCGAAGACAAGATTTTCGCCCCGCTTGGCGGCAAGCCGGTGCTTGCGTGGGCGGTGGCAGCCTTCCAGCGGTGTCAAATGATTGGTCGTATAGTACTCGTCGTCGGCGAAAACGATATAGAAAGGGCACAGAAGCTGGCGGCAGAGCAGGGCTGGTTGAAAGTGACCGATATCTGCCTCGGCGGTAAGAAACGCCAGCAGTCGGTAGCAGCGGGACTCAGTCGCTTAAAAGACTGCAAATGGGTGGTTATCCACGATGGCGCCAGACCGCTGGTAACGGTAGAGATGATTATAAGAGGACTTGAGTTTGCAGAAGAGAGCGGTTCCGCTATAGCCGCGGTTCCTGTTACCGATACCATCAAGCTGGCTGACGATGACAGCTTCGTTATGGGGACACCGCCGCGTCAAAAGCTGTGGGCAGTGCAGACGCCGCAGGTGTTCCGTTCTGATATAATAAGCGAAGCCCATCGGTTGGCGGAAGGACTGGCGACCGACGATGCGGCGCTGGTTGAGAGGGCGGGTTACAGGGTCAAGCTGTATATGGGCTCGTACGATAATATAAAGATTACCACCCCCGGCGAYCTGGCTTTAGCCGAGATTTTGTTGCAGGGAGGTAAGTAATAATGCGTGTTGGAATAGGTTATGATGTTCATCGTCTTGCGCCGGAGCATAAGCTGGTGTTGGGTGGGGTGGAGGTGCCATCGGAGCAGGGACTTATCGGCTGGAGCGATGCCGATGTGCTGGTCCACGCTGTCATTGACGCCCTGCTGGGGGCGGCGGCGCTGGGGGATATCGGCAGCCACTTCCCGCCCGGAGACCCGCAGTATAAAAATATTTCCAGTCTGGTTCTGCTGCGGCGGGTGGTCGGTATGCTCGGGGAGAGAGGCTGGAAGGCGGGCAATATAGATGCCGTAATCGTCGCCGAGCAGCCCAAGCTGAAAGATTATATTGACAGTATGCGTCGCAATCTAGGCGAGGTACTGGGTATAGACGCCGCTATGGTAAGCGTTAAAGCCAGCACCTCGGAGCAGCTTGGCTTTGCCGGCCGCGAGGAGGGGATGGTTGCCTGGGCGGTGGCTACTATAACAGAGGAGTAAGAATGAAGGTATGGAGTACCCTTTCAGGTAAGAAAGAAGACTTTGTCCCGCAGGGTAACGAAGTTAAAATGTATATCTGTGGCGTTACCCCCTATGCTGAAGCCCACATAGGGCATGCTATGAGCTACATCATTTTCGATGTCATAAGACGTTATATTAAGTTCAGTGGTTATCGCCTGAAATACGTCCAGAACGTTACCGATATAGACGATAAGATCATAAACCGGGCTAACCAGCAAGGTATTGAAGCAAGCGAGCTGGCAAAGAGGTACACCGATAGCTTCTTCGAGGATATGGATGCCCTCAATATCCTCCCTGCCGACGTTTATCCCCGGGCGACCGGTGAAATAGCTAAAATCATTGAGGTAATACGTGGGCTTATAGATAAAGGCTATGCCTACGAGGCTAAAGGCAGCGTCTACTTCCGAGTGAGACAAGCGGCTAGCTATGGTAAATTGGCGCACCGTGATCTGGAGTCGATGATAGCCGGTGCCCGTATCGAGGCTGGCGAGGAGAAGGAGCACCCGATGGACTTCGTTTTGTGGAAGGCTTCCAAGCCGGGCGAGCCGTCATGGGAGAGCCCCTGGGGTGGCGGCAGACCGGGCTGGCATATCGAATGCAGCGCCATGTCCCTGAAATATCTGGGTGATACCCTAGACATTCACGGTGGCGGGCAGGACCTTATTTTCCCCCACCACGAAAACGAAATCGCCCAGTCAGAGAGCTTTACCGGCAAAGAGCCCTTTGCCCGCTATTGGCTGCACAATGGTCTACTCCAGTTCGGCGAGGATAAGATGAGCAAGTCGCTAGGCAACCTGATTACCATAAAAGAGGCTCTGGCTGACTACAGCGCCGATGCCATCCGTATATTCGTCCTGAGCTCACACTACCGGAGCCCGCTCAAGTACTCCAGGGAGGCACTGGCGGCGGCGGAGGCGGGCGCCGAGAGGTTGCGGAGGGTGGCTGGCAGAGAAAGCGACGGTGGTAATGAAGCCGAAACCATAGCTGCTGAACCATATCGCAAACGCTTTATCGAGGCGATGGAAGATGACTTCAACGCCCCGCAGGCACTGGCAGCCGTTTTCGACCTCGCCAGGGATATAAACCAGGCGGCAGATATCGGCAAAAGCTTTGGCAAGGCTAAAAAAACCCTTGTCGAGCTTGCCGGTGGCGTTCTGGGGCTGACTATGGAGGCTAAAAATGTGTTTTATTATGAAGAGGTTGCTGCCACAGAAATAGCTGTGACGAGAAAGCGTGATATTTATAAATTAATAGATGGAGTGGGAAGTGAGTTATTAAAAGAGGGACGTAATATAGATACTATCAGAGGGGATGTAAATCTCCTGATTGGTGTGCGCGAAGCACTGCGAAAAGATAAAGAATATAAATTAGCTGACGAGATAAGAAATAAGTTGAACTCTTTGGGGATAGCAATTGAAGATAAAAGTACGTTCCCAGTTTGGAGAATAACCAGATAGTTGGATTATTAACAGATTAAGGTGGCAGAGCTGGCAGGCAGAAAGTGGGGAGTCTGAGGGGGCTTCGCCACCTCAAGTCTGAAATTCCCCTTCCCCTTGCAAGGGGAAGGGGATAAAGGGGATAGGGTTTGCGAGAAATACTACTGAATTATATTATCTATACCCACCCGCCGCCCTTAAAGTAAGGGGATTAAGGGGATAGGGTTGTTATGACAATAAAAGAGGTTGGAAAAATTAGCCGCCCCACCCTTCCCCCATAGCTTCTTCTTCTCACCCAGGCCCACCCTCGGCAAGTGGGATCAAGTATATGAAATCGTCTACCATCCTCTAAGTAAATAATAATTATGGGAAAGCTATGCTGCAGAATATAGCCTTTACTTTAATAGGTCTCGGCGTTCTAGCCCTGATAGGCTGGATGGTCAAGGGTTTCTTTACAGCTGTTGATATACCGCTGCTCATACGCATAGCAGTCGGCGCTATCGGGGTCGGCGGCTTGATACTCGTTGCTATAGCAATTAAAGACAGGCTGAAAAAGTCAGAAAGGGACGATTTTAAGGAGGTCGATAAATGATTATCACTACCTCGGAGCAAATAGAAGGCAAGAACATCGCCCGCACGGTAGGATTGGTAAGGGGTAGCACCATCCGGGCTAGGCACCTCGGACGGGATATTATGGCCGGGTTGAGGGGCATGGTGGGTGGCGAGATTAAAGAATATACCAAGATGATGGCGGAAGCCCGTGAGCAGGCTTTGCAAAGAATGATAGAAGACGCCGAGAAGCAGGGCGCCAATGCCGTTATCGGTATGAGGTTCACCACATCGATGGTAATGCAGAATGCATCCGAGGTGCTGGCATACGGTACCGGCGTCGTTCTGGAATAGCAGCTATATTCGTTTTCAGCTGCTGTCAGGCCTGGAGTACTTTGCTAAACACCCTGTATTTGTGCTAGATTAAACGCATCTTAATGGGGCCGTAGTTCAGCTGGGAGAACGTTTGACTGGCAGTCAAAAGGTCAGGGGTTCGAATCCCCTCGGCTCCACCAAGATTTAAAGCTAAAATGCCCGCTATGTACTCACCATGATAGAGGGCTTTTATATTTGTGCTACTAATTTGCTAAAAAGTGATTTAACTCGTGCTATTTCTTTTAACATGGAGTAAGATGGTATGGAGTAAGATGGCCTAAAAAAGGACGCATATAGAGCTATGCGAATCATAATAACAGGCGGTAGTGGCCTTATTGGCCGGGCACTTACAGCCGACCTGGCTCTTGATAATCACGAGGTTATTATTCTTAGCCGACGACCTGAAAGAGTAATAGACCTGCCTAATAGTGCCATAGCCGAGTGGTGGGATGGTTACAGCAGCAAAGGGTGGGGTCCTTTGGTTGATAATGCTGATGCCGTTGTTAATCTTGCTGGTGAAAACCTCGGATCAGGACGTTGGACGAGAAAACGCAAGCATGACATACTCGAGAGTCGTTTGAACGCTGGCAGAGCTGTAGCTAAAGCGGTTGAAGCAGCTAGACACAAACCCCAGGTTGTTATCCAGGCTTCAGCTGTAGGTTACTACGGCTCCTGTGGTGATGAGGAGGTCACAGAAGACGCTGCGCCGGGATGCGGCTTTTTGGCGCGAACAGCCATAGAGTGGGAAAATTCGACAACCCCTGTGGAAGCAATGGGGGTACGACGTGTAATCATACGCACCGGCGTGGTGCTCAGTATCGCGGGTGGCGCCCTAGCCCGTATGCTGTTGCCATATCGCCTATTTGCTATCAGGCGTTTAGCAAACGGGAAGCAGTGGTTACCTTGGATCCATATTACCGATGAAGTAAATGCCATCCGCTTTCTGATGGAAAATGAGAAAGCCAGAGGCGTGTTCAACCTGACTGATCCCAATCCTGCTACCAATGCCGAATTTAGCTTTCAACTAGAGAAACGACTCAGGCGACCAGCATTAGTGCCTATCCCGAAGTCTGGGTTGAGCCTGTTTCTTGGCGAAATGGCAACAGCACTTATAGACGGTCAGCGAGCTATACCAAAGCGACTACTTCAATTGGGTTTTACCTTCCGGTTTACTGGAATTAACCTTGCATTGAAAGACCTTCTCGGCTGATTATCATCTATTTTTCAAGATAGGTCAGTTTTCATATACAAAATATTACCCGTATAAAGAGGAACATTACCTAAAATTGTCAAAATTGTATCTTATGATATTATTTATTACCGAAAATAATGGCTAAGGATATCAAGGAGGTATTTTATATATGAACAAAGTCAAAATCGGTCCGCAGACTTTAGTTTACCCCAAACCGGCTTTTCTGATAGGGGCAGATGTTAACAAGAAACCCAATTTTTTGGCAGTTGCCTGGGGTGGGATAGCTTGTGGTAAACCGCCGGTGGTTTCGGTAGCCATCAAACATAGTCGATACACATTAAGAGGTATAAAACAAAACATGGCTTTCTCACTCAATGTAACACCTAAGGATTATGTTGTAGAAACGGATTATTGTGGGATTACATCGGGTTCGAAGACTGATAAGGTAGCCGATTGTGGTTTTATGGTATTTTACGGTAATCTGGTAGGCGCTCCAATGATAGAGCAATACCCCGTCAATCTTGAATGTAGGGTAGCGCATATTCTTGACCTTGGTAGCCATTGCTTGGTTATCGGTGAAATAGTAGAAACACATGTTTCACAGGACTGTCTAACGGATGGAAGACCAGATGTGAGCAAGATTAAACCTGTTGCGTATATTGAGGGACAGCCCGGTGACTATTACTGCCTGGGTGAAAACATAGGTAAAGCTTTTCGAATTGGTAAGGAAATTAAGAAGAAGTGATTGGATGATTAGGAACACGTAGCAATTATCTGTTAGATGATCTAGTAAATTAAGTTATAGTTAACAAAACCGAGGATTGTATAGAATTGCGAGACAGGTCGTTTTGATTGCGACACTTCTCTAAAGCTATAATAACCCCGTGATCTATCCGAATGATAATACACAGATGCGCCAAGTTAAAATCCAATCGCATTACGGTCAGCCAATCATCCTTGAACAATGCAGTCAATGCGGAGGGATTTGGTTTGACGAGTCAGAATTATTCAGAGCAAAACAAGGAGAGTCGGACAAGATCGAATTACTGGATACAGAAATTCTACGAGCCCCTGCAAATATCGAGGGGCTAGCCCGTAATTGCCCCAGAGATAAAGCGCAACTTTTCCAATTCAAAGACCGGTACTTTCCTAAGGGAATTATCTTGGAGCGTTGCCCTTCATGTAAGGGGGTCTGGCTCAATAGGGGCGCTTTCACCAGGTTTCAGCAGGCTCGTAAGGAATTTACTCGCCCCAAAGAAAAGGGTTCTGAAGATAAAATACTGGAGGAAGAAATTGAACGAATATTGGCAATGCATCAGGCTGGCGATGCTACTGGCACGTTAGAAAGACTTGGAAGATTCTTGTCTACACCGATGGATCGAAATACTTTGCTTCCCTTAGAAGCCGACCAGGGGCAGCCGGAAGCAGAAAACACTGCCAATCTAGCCATGAACGTATTTATGCTGGTCCTCAGAGCTCTCATGCTTAGATAGACTATTATAACTTACGCAATAGTCGGTATTTTATAGGGATAATCTTACAAACACACTTGACAAAAAATTCAGAATATGGACTCTACTTTATCCTCTTGTCTTTTATTGACTCTTACGTGATGTTGATTACCAAACACTAGCCGTTTTGGCTTTTAGGCTTTACTTCTTGCGCCCCCGGCGCTTCCAGCCGAGTATTACCAGTAGTTCACTGACGGCGGAATCACTAATCTCATCCTTTATCGGCACATCAGGGTGTATCTTATACTTGTTTCTACGGCCGACTTTTAACTTGGTGATGTATCCCGATTCGTTCAGGTCTTTAATAATCTTATAGGCGGCTCTTTCCGTTATGCCCACTATGTCACCGATTTCACGGGCAGTAATCAGCGGTTGTTTGGCTATGGTTACCAAAACCAGCCCATGATTGGTTATAAAAGACCATTCCGCCATCGCTCGCCTCTAGAAATATTTTAAAAAATGCCCCAAAAAGCCATTGAGAAAGTAAATATAAATCATATTCCAAGTCTTATAATATAAATCAGTATTATTGATGTAGTATGTTTATTATATTATTTATATAATAATATAATAAACAATATCAAATGGGGGGGCTCTTCCAAAGAGCCCCCCCTCTCACTTATCGGACTTGTAGATCTTAATCGTACCAACCGAAATCTTCCACTGCTTGCTGGATTGCCTTTACATTATCTACCGAAGCCATTGGAGGTAGTTCGCAACCAGGGGAGAAAATGTAACCCTGCGGGATCTTTTTTCCATCCTCAATATTCTTTTTAGTCGCTTCATAAACGTCCTCTGGGGTGCCAACCTGTATAATGGCTGGCTCTAGGTTTCCTACAATAATGTCATTTGGGAAATATTTAGCAGCTGTTTCCAAGCTAACCTCATGCCCGAAACTGAGAATACCGGGATCACCAAAAGGCACCTGTGCCCAATAGGGTAAGTTTTCATTATGTTCCCCGCAAATATGCATATAGGTTGTCTTATAACCCATGGCTAATATCTTCTCCTGCGTTTCCTTAATATACGGTAAAGCAAACTCCTCAAATCTCTCGGCCGAGATTAGCTGGTTGGCAGAGGTGGGTTCTCCACCCAAGGGGAGTACACCTTCTACACCAAAGGTATCCTTCCACCATTGGACTAGTTCGACTGACCAATCGGTAACCAGCCGCATGATGTGGTGAACGACTTCTGGTTTTTTTATCATCCATTTACATAGTCTATCTGGACCAGGAATATTACCAGCAACGGTAAATACCGAACCTCCGATTGATAGAACATTGAATGGCTCATTATCAAGCCATTCCTTTGATGACAAATTACAAAATTCCATCATCATGGGGATAATACCCGATTTTTTCGGATCAGGCATTTCCAAATTCATAGCTTCCTCAGGTGTTTCGACCGGATGGCGAACAACAGATGGTGCTTGAGCGAACTCACCGCTCGGCCACTTAATTTCTCCACCAAACTCCCAACCCCCGATGGCTGCATAACCGAACATTGGTAGAAATACCCAACCGAAATCTTTAGCCGTTTTTTTCTGGGCTTCGTATGCTTTCCCAGGTTTGTTATAAGCATCAGATATAGATAGCTTGGAATAAACGGCACAGAATCCCATAGGGGCAAACGGCCAAATGGGTACTCGATCCGGTTTTTCCCTCCTAAGTAAAGCCTCAACTCTCTCCCTGTCGGTCATAGTACCTTTCCTCTCCGTCATGGTAGCAGACCTCCTAATGAATATATATAATGCTATAGTATTATCTCGTATCTCCATTGTCAATATGACATTAGGTGATATTTTGTGGTTAACGACGAGGCAAAAGCCTGGGCGGTGGGATTGCTTGATAGGCCGAGTTGTAGGAGAATCTTACGTAATTATTCTTCTTTGCGTCTTATATAATAATATATAATAATTTAACACCAGTCCTTTGAACGGGGCATTTTTTCAAGAGCGTTAAAAGACATTGCCTGTTGAATAATCACGTTGTGCGTGCCTTCGCGATGGCTAAGCCTGCCTTTTATAATGAGGAATGCTGATCGGAACGTGTATTCGTATTGCGTATGAACTTTATTGAAAACCATGCAGGGGATGTGCCCGAACTCATCTTCCAGTGTTATATATACCACCTTGCCATGGGGTCTCTGTCGGCGAATTACCAGTCCAGCTGCCATGATAGTTGCTCCATCTCCAAGTTTGTTAATGTCCTTGCTGGTGTAGAAACTACCATTAAAACGGGGGCGTAATTTGGCCATAACGTGACCTGTAGGGTATAGCCCAAGCACACCGTATTCCTCTTGCATACGCTCCCATTCTCCTGGGTGCAGCAGCTCGACAGCATCCTGATCCACCGGCAGGCGCATTGGAATTTGGGAGTTTATCGGCTGGTAGCGGAGGCCGATTTCCCACTTGACTTTCCTTCGATTGGACTCAAGACAATCAAAGGCACCGGCTCCAGCCAGATTAAAGGCTGCTTCCTCAAGCACCCCGGTACGCTCCAGAAAATCACCGATACTGGTAAAGGGGCTCTTATCCTGTGCTCTTTCTATCGCCCTGGCAGAGGTGCTGCCTAACCCCGCAACCTGTAAGAAGCCGAGGCGGAGCGCCCCTTCTTCTATCATACATTTTGAGCGGCTCTTGTTTATATCCGGATTGAGTACCCGTATACCATGCCTTTTAGCATCCTCCTTCAATGTTTCCAGGTTATAAAAGCCCATTGGCTGTTGGTTAAAGATGGCTACAAAAAACTCCAATGGATAGTGGTACTTCAGCCAGGCAGCCTGGTAGGCAGTTACTCCGAAGGCAAAGGCATGAGACTCCGGGAACATATACAGCCCGTTGAACTTCTTGAATATCCTTTGCGCCGCCTCCTCGCCGACACCCTTGCGTTTTGCCCCGATAAGGAACTGCCGATTGTAGTCTTCTATGAGAGCCTCGTTGTGTTTTCGCCCGAAGGCCCGGCGCATTCGGTCAGCCTCACTCGGGGAAAACCTGGCCACATCAATAGCCAGCTGGTTGACTTGGTCCTGGAAGAGCACAACACCCAGTGTTCGCTCCAGCGCTCTTTTCTCCAGGGGATGATCATAGGTAACGGGTTTTTTCCGGCTACGCCTGGCCAGGTACTCCTGCACGCCGTGGTTGACGCCCACCCCCGGACGCACAGCTCCCACCTCGTGAGCCATATCAAGCAGGTTTCCTGGTTTAAGCCGGGTTATGGTCTGCATCTGGGCAGCCGATTCCACCTGGAAGACACCAATGGTATCACCGGAACATAGAGAGTCATAGACCCTCTCATCCTCGAAGTCAATGCGGGACAAATCGATGCGATTGCCGGTGCGTTTTTCGATAAGCCCGATGGCTTCATGTATCTGTGAAAGAGCCCCCAGGGCCAGGAAGTCTATCTTGACAAAGCCGGCATCATCGATGCTGTCCTTGTCCCACTGACAGACGTAGCGCCCCTCGATAGCGCCCCGCTGGACGGGGACGATATCGATAAGCGG
>DUFE01000095.1 GCA_011170385.1 Dehalococcoidia bacterium
CGGAGATTTTCTTCGCCACCAAACCGCTCCTCCTACAACTGTTTCTTCCCGCCCTGCCCACCCTCGATAGGGTAGGATAGAAAAAGGGAGCACGGCTCCCTTTTTCAGATTTAATGATTTTACTCTTAATTCCTAGCCGAACTTGTGGCTGATCCCGTAGCCACCTTTGGGAAAACGCCACTCTATATTCAGGTTGGGGCAGGCGATACGGCAGGAGCCGCATTCAAGGCACCCCTCATAGTTGACGCTGATATGATCCTGTTCCAGCCGGTATACGTTTGCCGGACAGAAGTAGAGGCAGGGCTGCTCCGGGCAGGCTTTCATGCATATCTGCCCGTCGGTTATCTTTATGTGGCTTTCTTCCTCGTCTACCTTGAAGCGGTCAAGGAAGAGTTTATCCTCTATCTTCATTTTACCGACCTCCACCCTCGCCACAGCAGGCGAAGCAGTTTGAAGAGGGATGTTTTACTACGAATCTCTTTCATGATCAACTTCTGCTTCTGCTTCTTGCTGACGCCGTTGACGGTAAGCATTTCACGAGCGGCGAACGAAGCTAACCGGGGTAGCTGGGTGTATAGCTCATTATGCTGATAGAGGAAGCTGCCGAAGCGTCGATATTTCTTCATATCCTTGATAACGAAGGATTCCGCCATCCTCTCGCCGTAGGCGGATAAGCCCCTGCGCGAGCAATCGTTCTTGTTCAGGGCTTCTATGATGGTTTCGGCAGCCATCTTACCCGATGCCATAGCCAGGTTGTTGCCCTCACGGTGCAGGGCGTTGAAAAGCATTGCCGAATCGCCGGCGATGAGATAGCCGTCGCCGTAGAGCTTTGGCATGGCGTCGTAGCCACCTTCGGCAAGCCAGTGGGCAATGTACTCCCTCGGTTGCCCGTCGGCAATAAGCGGGGCGACCATCGGGTGCTGTTTGAAGGATTCTATCATATCATAGGGCTTTAGTTTATTCTTGGCGAGTTCAGCTAGGTTGGCACCAATGGACAGTGACAGGGTATCGCGGTTGGTATAGATAACAGCCACGCCACTCATACCTCCGGTCATCTCGCCCAGTATCTCGGTGGTGACGCCGTTACCGGCGGATACACCGAAACGCTGTTCGATAACCTCGGCGGGTAACTCGATGGTTTCTTTGACCGCCAGTGCGATTTGCTCCGGCTTGGGCTCGGCTCGGTAGCCTGTAACGGCTGCCAGCGGGGAATTGATGCCGTTGGCAAGCAGGGTCACTCTGGCCCGTACCTCACCATCCACACGGCTGGTAACGACGCCGGTAACAGTGCCGTTGCCATCGCGCAGAAGGTCAGCCACCGTGGTGGAAGGTACAACCAGGGCTCCCTTCTTATGGGCTTGCTCGGCGAACCAGCGGTCGAACTTAGCCCGCCCGACGGTGAAGGCGTTGTATTTTCTATCACCTGTAAAAATACTATCGCGATAGCCGATGCTATAACCGGCCTCTTTGGACAGATACCATATTCTCATTTCGACGATATTTCTTTCGATGGGGCACTTACGCTCGGTGTAGTCGGGCAGTATCTCGGCTAAATTATGACCATACAGTACACCGCCTGAAACGTTCTTGGCACCCGGATATTCGCCGCGCTCAATGACGATGGTCTTTATACCGGCGTCAGCCAAGGTGCAGGCTGCTGAGATACCAGCGGGACCAGCACCGATGATGGCGACATCGAAGGTCTCTTTCATCCCTTGCTAGCCTCCTTCTCGGTTCTGACTTTGATACCCTCGATAAGGCGAGGTACTACCTGCTGATAATCCCCGACAATAGCATAATCCGCTATTTGCATCAGCGGCGCCTGGCTATCCGTATTGATGGCGATAATCTTATCCGAGCCCTGTATGCCTACCAGGTGCTGTACTGCCCCGGATACCCCTACGCCGATATATATCTTGGGTGCTACCGTTTTGCCAGTCTGCCCCACCTGGCGGGGGTAAGGCAACAGCCCGGCTTCTATTACGGCGCGGGAACAGGCGATAGTACCGCCAAGCAAATGAGCAAGCTCTTCGAGCATGGGCAGGCTCTTGGAATCACAGGCTCCCTTGCCTACCACCACCAGGACCGGCGCTCTGGTGATGTCCACCTCACCGGCTTCGGCTGTCCTGGGTATGAATTCAAGCACTTGAGGCAAAGAGTCCCTGGCGGCTTCAAAGCCGAGTTTTTTAATCTCGCCCCGTCGCTGCATGTCTTTTTCAGGCAGCTTCATCACCCTGGGTCTGACGGTGCTCATCTGGGGGCGGTGGTTGCGGCAGAGGATGGTTGCCATAATGCTACCGCCAAAGGTGGGGCGGGTCATCATCAACAGGCGGCATTCCGGGTCTATATCCAGACCGGTGCAGTCTGCGGTCAAGCCGGTGCCCAGCTGTGTGGCGACTACGCTGGATACATCTCTACCCAGTGGCGTGGCTCCCAATAGCAGTATATCCGGCTTGACTTGTTGACATAAATGAGCAAGGGCTTTGCCGTATACCTTTGAAAGATACGTTTCTAGAAGAGGATCGTCGAGAGTATAGACGATGTCGCATCCGTAGGCGATAGCCTCCTTGGCTACCGATTTTATATTATATCCCGGCAAAAAGCCGAACACCCTGGTATCCAGCTTTTGCGCCAGCTCCCTGGCTTTCCCCATCAGCTCCCAGGAGACCTCGGCACCCCGTCCGTTCTGGACCTCGATAAACACGGCAACTCCCTTATATTCTTCAATGGGGCAGGCTACGGCTGCTTTAGGAGCCTTTTTCTTCCTCTGCTTCTCGAATAAGATAGCGCCTTCTACAGGGCAGACATCGACGCACTTACCACAGCCGATACAGCCCTCAGCTTCGATTACGGCGACCCCATCCTCCATGGTAATGACGTTGGTGGGGCACTCACCAATGCATAGCTGGCAGCCGATGCATTTGCCCGGAACGACCTCGGCGACCTCGCGCCCCTTGCTATTCTTGGGCATAACTGGCCTTAATCAATATTTCTTCCATCAGCGTTTTTTCCTTGGTAAATAGAGCCCCCAGGAAGTCCTCTACAGCCTGCTCCTTCTTTTCTTTGGCATCGAAGGATATACCTCCTCCGCGAACCGGCGGTGCAAAGATTTCCCGAACCGATGTCGGCGAGCCTTTCAAGCCTAGTTTCTCCGGCGCGGCATTTATATCTTTGGCTCCCCACACCTTAACTTCATACCGCAAAGCCCTTATCAGTTCGGGAAGGGTGGCGTAGCGTATGGAAGCCAGCTCCAGCTCGGCGGTCAGCATCGCCGGCAGCCTACCCTGGATAACCTCGCAACCTCCCTCTATCTCCCGCCTGACGGTGATATTGCCGTTTTCTATACCGATAATCTCGGAAACATAGGTCAGCTGGGTGTATCCCATCCAGGTGGCGATACCAGGTCCGGTCTGGGCGGTGTCACCGTCGATAGCTTGCTTGCCGCAGATGATCAGATCGACGGGCTCGGCGGCGTTTATTTTGGTTATAGCCTGTGAAAGAGTATAGCTGGTAGCCAGAGTATCGGCACCGGCGAAGGCTCTGTCCGATAGTAAGATGGCTTCATTAGCACCGATGGACAGGCACTCCCGCAGAGCCGATTCTGCCTGCGGTGGTCCCATAGAGATAACGGTTACCCTACCAGTGTATCTCTCTACAAGCTGCACCGCCGCCTCGACAGCCACCAGGTCGTATGGGTTGCAGATAGATTCCACCCCGGCGCGGATGAGGGTATTGGTTTCCGGGTCTATTTTTACCTGGGTGGTGTCTGGCACCTGTTTAACACAGCAAACTATATGCATTCATTATCCTCTGTTTTACCAGTTGCTTATCTCTGTTGCTTAACATTCCAATCCCTGGATGAGGGCTACTATGTTAATCGTCGGCACAGGTTGTTTTAGACAGGATTTTACATTATAACCTATCGATTATAAAAATGAAAAGTCCGAGGGATAGCCGACCGAATATTGAAGGCAGCACACGGCTTACGCCAGCTGCCTCCGTTTGCTTATCCACAGGCTTAAGAGAAAGCCTATTACCAGATAGCCGACCATTGAATAAGCAGCAAGGTCTATCTCTAGAGGCTCATAATCGAATGGGAACATACCTCCCATACCGCCCGAGGGTACCAGCCCCTCCATTATTAGCTCCATACCACCGAATACAATAGTAACGCTGTCACCGCCGGCGGATAGGAGGAACCAGTAC
Organism: Dehalococcoidia bacterium; assembly: GCA_011170385.1. Lineage (GTDB taxonomy): Bacteria > Chloroflexota > Dehalococcoidia > Dehalococcoidales > W693 > W693. Next base: position 4,207 of record DUFE01000095.1, read on the forward strand.
GGCTCGCCAGCCATCATCAGCACGGATTCGACGATGCCGAAGACGACCATAATCGTAACCAGCGTTATCACGGTAGCTCCCATTGCTCCCTTGGAAATGGCGCTGAAGAAGAAGGTTACCGATAGAACACTGCCGCCGAAAAGCAGGCACAATCCGAATGATTTAGCGGTTTCCACTGGTATCTCCCCGTATATCGCCAGCAGGGAGATGCACATTATTGCATAGCCGAAGACAATGAGTATAATAACAGCGATACAACTTGCCATGTACTTGCCGGTAATCAGCGTGGTTCTCCTTACCGGGTTGGTAAAAAGTATGAAGCCAGTCTTGTTTTCAAACTCGCCGGCGATGGCATCCCCGGCGAAGAAGACGGCACCGATAGTCGCCAGGCCGGGGCCGACGGTCAACATTGCCGCCATAACCAGCGGGTTTTCCGGGTAACCATCCATAAGCAGCGGTAGGATGATTAGCACCGCCAGCTCGGCGATAAGCGTTATTCCCAGTATAACGTAGAGGCGTTTGCGGCGAAGGTGCTTTAAAAACTCGTATCTGGTGACTATACCCAGCTTACCTATTTCACTCAATATATCCTCCCGTTAGCTCTAGGTAGGCGCGTTCCAGAGATTTGTACTTCTTCTCCAGCTCAGCAATACTGTCATAGGCGAGCAAGCGCCCGTGGTCTATTATGGCTACCTGCTTGCATATCTGGGCGACCTCGGTCAGCTGGTGCGAGGCGAAGAAGACCGTCTTGTTCTTGCCCACCCTTCCGATGATTTCACGGAACTCGACTACGCCCCTGGGGTCCAGCCCCAATGCCGGTTCGTCTAGAATCAACACCAGCGGGTCGTGCAGCAGGGTTTGCGCCAGGGCGAGTCGCTGTTTCATCCCCCGCGAGAACTTCTCTATCTTTACGTTAAGCCAGTCATCCAGCCCGACAAGATGAATTACTTCTTTTATACTCTTGTTAAGTCCGTTACCCTTCATTCCCCGCAGTTTCCCCAGGTAACCGAGTATCTCTTCCGGCGTGAGGAAAGGGTAAAACTCCGAGGTCTCTATGATAGCGCCGATATGCAGCAGGGCTTGCTCTGGCTTTCTGGCTATGTCTATGCCGCCTATTCGGGCAGTGCCGGATGATGAGCGGATGAGCCCGCATAAAATCTTTAAGGTGGTGCTTTTGCCGGCGCCGTTAGGCCCCAACAAACCGACATTATCGTTCTCCGCCACCTTCAAGCACAGGTCATCGAGGGCGAGGAATTTATTATAGTACTTGGTCAGATTCTCAATGTCGATAATGGCTTCTGTCATTATATACCGTTCCCTCGTTTTGATTTAGCAAACTATGTTTTATCTATTGTAGCACTCAGGTTGCGGTAGAGGCAAGAAGTCAATCTTAATCGTCTATGCTACTACCGAGAGGAGATATTGTCAATCGGTTTACCGTTATTGTTCACCAGTAATTAAATAATGAAAAAGTTATACCAAGTATTGACAAGCGCCAAACATTCTGGTAATATAAGGAATACGGAAACCCATTACCGTATTATTTAATGGTGTAAGCCATGAAGAAGGTCTATGTTAACGAGGAAGTATGTATCGGCTGCCACCTGTGTGAGGTGTACTGCCGGTTAAGGCATGCTTCGTCCTCGGATTTGATTAAAGCCTTCAAGAGCGAAAAGCCTGAGCCGTTACCCAGGTTGCGAGTGGAAGAAAGGGGGATAGTGTCCTTTTCGGTGCGCTGCCAGCAATGCGAAGATGCGTACTGCCTTTATGCCTGTCTTACCGGTGCTATTACACGCGATTTGATAAATGAAACCATAAAGGTGGATGGGGAGAGGTGTGTCGGTTGCTGGACGTGCCTGCTGGTCTGCCCCTTGGGCGCTATAAAACAGGACAGGCTGAATAAGAAGGCGGTCAGGTGCGACCTGTGTCCGGAGGAAGATGTACCGGTCTGCGTGGTTAACTGCCCCAACGAGGCACTAGTATATATGGATGCGGATGAAGTGGATAATGGTATTACGAGCCGAGCGAATGCTCTGGCTTAACGGAAATAAACAAAAGGAGGCTTAATATGTCTTACAACTGGGGACCGCACTACATAGTTCCTTCGGAGGTGTTAAAGGAGTATTCGGGTAACGTCCTTCTACGCGAGGAGCTTGATGAAGAAATGCTATCAAAGGAGCTAGAAGCGCTGTCTATATCTGGTCCAATCATTACTATAACCAATCCCTGGTACTACCGCAACAAGGATAGTGATACCTGGATAAAGATAGGGGAATCCGATGAAAAGCAGGAGAACTTCCCCGTCAGGTGGGATACCACCCGCCTGGAAAATGGACAATACGAGGTGATGGGACTGATGCATGTCGTCGTCAGGGGTGAAGATGGGAAAAAGGTCATCGCCCATGAGAATATCGTCGAGGTCACTATCGCCAACTAGATGAAAATTTATTGCTTACAGTTATAGAGGATTATTATAAAATCATCATCTGGGGGATATTCGAGAATGGTATCTATAGTTGATTATGGAGCTGGTAATCTGCGTAGCGTTATCAACGCCGTGGCTAAACTCGGCTACCAGCCGAAGCTGGTTGTAAAGCCGCAGGAAGTCCTTGAAGCCGGAGTGCTTATTCTGCCCGGGGTGGGAGCGGCAGCGCATACGATAGAAAGCCTTAAAAGGTTGGGGCTGGACGACGCTATAAAGCGATATATCGCCGACGGGCGCCCCTTCCTAGGTGTTTGTATCGGGTTGCAGGTCTTATTCACCAGCACCGAGGAAGGTGGCGGGTACGATTGCCTCGGCATCATTCCTGGCAGGGTGAAAAGAATCCCAGCTGACTTGAAGATACCGCATATGGGGTGGAATCAGGTAAAGCAAAAAGTGGAGCATATGTTGTTTAGCGGCGTGCCGGATGGCGCCGACTTCTACTTTGTCCATAGCTATTATGTGGAGCCGGACGATAAAACGTTGATTGCCGGCGAGACCGAGTATGGCGTTAATATGTGCAGTGTTCTGATACGGGATAACCTGGTGGCGACCCAGTTCCACCCGGAAAAGAGCGGGCAAGACGGGTTAAAAATATATGACAACTTTATAAGTATGGTGCAGTAGAACAAGCCGTAACGAGGCAAGGTAAAGAGATATGTATAAGATGAAAAAGACGAAGTATCTGATTATTGGCAACTCCGCCGGTGGTATCGGGGCGGCTGAAGCCATCCGTGAGCTGGATAATAAAGGGGCGATAATCATAGTCTCTGACGAGCCCTATCCGGCATACTCACGGCCACTTATTGCTGACTACCTGTCCAGCCACCGTCCGCTGGAGAAAATGCTGTTCCGCCCGGCCGGTTTCTATGAAGATAATGATATTGATACCGTTTTCGGTGATAAGGTAACGGGGATTGATTTTGCCGGGTATACCGCCACGCTAGCAGATGGTAAAACGCTCCAATGGCAGAAGCTACTACTGGCTACTGGCGGCGTGCCCATCGTGCCCAATGTAGAGGGATTGGAATTAAAGGGAGTTTTTAGCTTTATCACGCTGGACGATGCCAAGGCTATAGACGATTTTATCACCGACTATAGAATGCCCGTGAAAGCAGTGATTATCGGTGGCGGGCTTATCGGTATAAGCGCCTCCGAAGCACTGGTGAGGCGGGGCGTTAGGGTTACCATCGTCGAGATGAAGGACAGGGTTTTGAATACCATTCTGGATGAGGAAGCCTCGTCCATAGAGGCGGAGGCTGTAACGAATGCCGGTGTCGATATAATCACTGGACATACGGTAAGCAGGGTCAACGGTAGCCGGCTGGATGAGGTAAAAAGCACCGTCCTGGACGATGGGCGAACGCTGGACTGTCAGATGGTGGTGATAGCCATAGGCGTCCGCCCCAGGCTGGAGCTGGTAATCGAGAGTGACATTAAGAAGAACCTCGGTATTATCGTCGACCGCCATATGGCGACCTCGCAGCCGGATGCTTACGCCTGCGGCGATGTCGCCGAGGTTTACGAATATATATACAGGGAGAACCGCCTGATCCCCATCTGGCCCAACGCCTATCTCGGTGGAAGGGTCGCCGGCTGTAATATGGCGGGCGGTAGTGCCGAATACCCCGGCGGAACCGCAATGAACTCGGTGAAGTATTTCGGGGTGGATACTGTCTCGGCGGGGATGGTCGTTCCACCCGACGTCGGTTACGAGGTTTTTAAGACGAGACACGATGATATATATAAAAAAGTGGTGTTAAAGGACGGATTGATAGTGGGTATGATCTTTAGCGGTGATATCGAGAAGTCCGGCATAGTTTATAACCTGATGAGAGACCGGGTTAATGTCAGCGGCTTCAAGGAAGCCTTGGTCTCTGATGACTTTGGTCTGGTTTCCCTGCCGGAAGAGATATGGCGCAGCAGACTGGCGGTGACGACTCCATCAGAAACCTGCAGTTCCGGGGTGCAGCTATGATAGATATAAAACGAATTAATAATACCTATGGCGATGGAAAGGTCATTGACGCCTGCTCCATATTCGGAGCCATGGACAGATCGGGCAGGGTATTCTCCGGCGAGGGCGTTATCAAGGCTATCGCCAACATGCATGATCGCGGCAACGGACTGGGAGGCGGTTTCAGCGTCTATGGATTGTACCCGGAGTTCACCGACCAGTATGCCTTTCACATTATGTTTTTAAGCAGGCAGGGTAGGCAGGAAACGGAGGCTTTTCTCAAGGATGGCTTCAGGCTGGTGGCGCATGAAGAGGTTCCCACCCGACCGGTGAGTGGTATTACCGACCCGCCCTCGGTATGGCGCTACTTCCTTGACATAAAGGATAGAAATCCAGTGAGCCAGCCCGGCGATGACTACGTCGTCGACAGGGTAATGAGAATAAACACCTGCCTTAACGATAGCTTCGTCTTCTCCAGCGGTAAGAATATGGCTGTCTTAAAGGGAGTTGGCTATCCGGAGGAGATTGCCGATTTCTTCTGCCTGGAGCAATACARGGGCTAYATYTGGACRGCGCATGGSCGCTTYCCGACMAAYACCCAGGGMTGGTGGGGAGGGGCGCACCCCTTYTCGYTGCTRGACTSGACGGTGGTGCACAACGGCGAGATTTCGTCCTACGGCATCAATCACCGCTACCTGGAGCAGTTCGGCTACAAATGCACTATGCAGACCGATACCGAAGTGGTGGCTTATGCCGTGGACTTACTACTACGCAAGCACAACTTGCCGATAGAGATAGTGGCAAAGGTGATGGCGCCGCCCTTCTGGAGTGATATAGAGCGTATGCCGCTGAAGGAGAAGAAGCTAGCACAGGCGTTGCGCCAGACGTATAGCAGCCTGCTGTTGAACGGACCCTTCGCCGTCATCATCGCCCATCATGGTGAGATGATAGGGCTTACCGACCGTATAAGACTGCGGCCGCTTACGGTAGGTGAAAAGGGCGATATGCTGTATCTTTCCTCGGAGGAATCGGCTATTCGCCTGGTTGAGCCAGCGCTGGATAGAGCCTGGATTCCTATCGGTGGCGAAGCAGTTATCGGCAGGTTGAAGGACGAATCTCGTATAAAAATAGCGGAGGTGGTGTGATGTTGACCAGGAGAATAATTCCCTGCCTAGATGTCAGAGATGGGCGTGTGGTTAAGGGAAAGAGCTTTATCAACCTGCGTGACGCTGGAGATCCGGTGAGGCTGGCGAAAAAGTACTATAAAGAGGGCGCCGATGAATTGGTCTTCCTGGATATAACGGCTACCCCTGAGGGACGGGATACCATGGCGGACGTCGTCGAGCGCATATCGGAAGAGGTGTTTATGCCTCTTACCGTCGGTGGCGGCATGCGCAAGATAGAAGATATGCGGCGCATGCTGCTTACCGGTGCCGATAAGGTATCCATCAACACGGCGGCGGTGCTTAATCCGGGATTGATAAGTGAAGGCGCCGAACGCTTCGGCAGCCAGTGTATCGTCGTCGCCATAGATGCCAGGCAGACGAATGCAGACCGGCGTTTTAAGTGGGAAGTCAATACCCATAGTGGGCAGAAGCCTTCCGGTCTTGATGCCGTGGAGTGGGCGAAAAAGGCGGTTGCTCTGGGTGCCGGCGAGTTGCTGTTGACCAGCATGGAAGCCGACGGTCATCGGGCGGGCTATGACAACGAGTTGAACTGCGCCATCTCTGAAGCCGTCAACGTGCCGGTGATTGCCAGCGGCGGCGCTGGCACTCCGGAAGACCTTTACCAGGCGCTGGTTGCGGGCAAGGCGGATGCCGTTCTGGCAGCGAGTATATTCCACTATGGCGAATACTCCATAATGATGATAAAGAACTACCTGGCGGAGAGGGGTATTCCAGTAAGATTGATCCGGAGTAACGGGGAACCACGCAGGAGTGAATGGAAAGGCATTATGGAAAGTGAGGACTGGAGGAGCGGAGTAAAAAGAATGGGGGGATTGGGGAGTTCAATCCTTGAAACGAAGGGGATTTAGCTATAGAACCGAGCGGGAGCTTGAGGGGACAAATGCCCTCAAATTAATCCTTTCTTTTTCTTCTGGCAGGGGGAAGAGGATAAAGGAAATGGAAATATAAGATGAAGACTCATGTAGTATCAAAATTCTTGGTAAAGAGAGACATGGAGCGATGTATCCAGTGCCAGGTATGTGTCAGTCAGTGCAGCTTCGATGCTCACTATTACAGCGCCGAAGATGACGAAGTAAAGAGCCGCGAAGAGAACTGTGTTGGCTGCCATCGCTGTGTGGTATTCTGCCCGACGCAGGCACTGACTATCATTAGAAACCCTCTGGAGTACCGGGAAAATTGTAACTGGCGTCCGGAGATTATCGAGGATATAAATAAGCAGGCGGAGACCGGAGGCGTGCTGCTGACCGGCATGGGTGACGACAAGGGGCAGCGCATCTACTGGGATCACCTGGTACTGAACGCCAGCCAGGTTACCAACCCCTCCATAGACCCGCTGCGCGAACCGATGGAGCTAGTCACCTTCCTGGGGCGAAAGCCGGAGAAGCTGGATCTGGATAATGAGACATTGGATCTGAAAACAGAACTGGCTCCGCAGGTAAGGCTGGAGGTGCCGATAATGTTCTCCGCCATGTCCTATGGTGCGGTCAGTCTCAACGTACACAGGTCCTTGGCGTGGGCAGCCACCGATATGGGCACCCTGTGGAACACCGGCGAAGGCGGGCTTCACCCCAGCCTGTATAAGTATGGCGATAATACTATCGTCCAGGTGGCTTCGGGGCGCTTTGGTGTGCATGCGGATTACCTGGATGCAGGACGGGTGGTGGAGATAAAAATCGGCCAGGGAGCCAAGCCAGGCATTGGCGGTCACCTGCCGGGAGAGAAGGTAAGCGGCGAGGTATCACTGACGCGGATGATACCTCAGGGAACCGATGCCCTGTCACCGGCACCACAACATGACATATATTCAATCGAGGACCTGTCGCAGCTTATTTTCGCCCTTAAGGAGGCGACCAACTACACGAAGCCGATATCGGTCAAGATTGCCGCCGTTCACAATTCGGCTGCCATCGCTAGCGGTATGGTCAGGGGTGGTGCCGATATCATCGTCCTCGATGGTTTAAGGGGCTCCACCGGGGCGGCGCCCAAGGTAATACGCGATAATGTAGGTATCCCTATTGAGCTGGCACTGGCGACGGTTGATACCCGTTTGAGGCAGGAAGGGATACGCCACCGGGCTTCTGTAGTGGTTGCCGGCGGCATAAGGAACAGCGGCGATGTCGCCAAGGCGATTGCCCTAGGCGCCGATGCCGTCTATATCGGCACGGCGGCGCTCATTGCACTTGGCTGCCACGTGTGCCAGCAGTGCCATACAGGCAAGTGCGCCTGGGGCATCTGCACCACCGATTTACGGTTAAACAAGAGAATCAACCCGGATATCGGCGCCCGCCGGCTGGCTAACCTGCTCCGTGGCTGGAGTATTGAGCTTAAAGACATACTGGGCGGACTGGGTGTCAATGCCCTGGAGAGCCTTCGTGGTAACAGGTTGCATCTGCGGGGTATCGGCTTGAGCGATACTGAGCTGGAAATACTGGGAGTCAGGATGGCAGGGGGCTAAATATGAGCAAAATATTGAAAGGAAAAGGTAGCAAGGTTATCAAAATAGATGCCGATGGTATCTACTACAAGCAGCTTAATGACAGCTTGAGGGAGTTGCTCTCAAATGGCACCGGCAAGGTCAAGCTATGTAATGTCTACGGGCAGAGATATATCGGTACCGATCTGGACAAACCGGTGGAGATCGAAATATTCGGCACCCCCGGCAACGACCTGGGGGCTTTTATGAACGGGCCTAAGATTATCGTCCATGGTAATGCCCAGGACGGCTGTGGTAATACGATGAACGATGGCAAAATCATAATCCATGGCCATGCCGGGGATACAGTCGGTCTGTCGGCTAGAGGCG
>DUFE01000096.1 GCA_011170385.1 Dehalococcoidia bacterium
CAATCAGGGTGGAACTAAGGCTGGCTTTGACATTCGCTTCAAGCTGTTTTTGGTGATAATGGCAGTATTTACCCTGGGCAATTCCAGCGACTTCTTCGTCATACTGCGGGCGCAGGACCTGGAAGCTCCACTGGTGCAGGTTACACTGATGCTGGTACTGTTCAATATTGCCTATGCTGCCGTATCCTGGCCGGCGGGCAGACTTTCGGATAGGATGGGTAGAAAGCGCGTTATCACCATCGGCTGGGCAATCTATGCGCTGGTCTACCTCGGCTTCGCCGTTTCCAACAGCCTGTGGCAGATATGGCTGCTCTTTGCCGCTTATGGTATATACTATGGCATAGTGGAGGGGGTGGCGAGGGCTTTTGTCGCCGACCTGGTGCCAGTCGAGAAGAGAGGTACTGCTTATGGCTTTTATCACGGTGTCGTCGGGATGATGTTGCTACCGGCAAGCCTGGTCGCCGGCTGGTTATGGGAAGCGATCAATCCGGCGGCTCCGTTCTACTTCGGTGCCGGTCTGGCTTTCCTGGCGATGCTGGGGCTGATAATAATGGTGAGAGAGTAGGGGGTAGGGAGTAGAGACTCTATTCCAGCACAACATTATCGATAAGCCTCGTCTTTCCAATCTTCACCGCCAGTGAGACCAGCGCCGGCGGTTTTATTTCTTTTAGCTCTTCCAAAGTATCATTGTCGGAAATGGAGATATAATCGATAGTTGCCAGCGGTTCTTTTCCGATGAGCTTTGCCATCTGGTTGCGCAACTTTCCGGCGTCTCTTTCACCCTGCGACCAAAATCCCTGCGCTAGCATAAGCGCCCTGTATAACACGGGCGCCGCCTGCCTCTCATCGTGATTGAGATAACTGTTACGACTGCTCAACGCTAGCCCGTCTTCTTCGCGCACTGTGGGCAGAACGACCACCTCGAGGTTCATATCGAGGTCGGCGACCATTTTTTTAATCACGATTGCCTGCTGGGCGTCCTTTTGCCCAAAGTATACCCTGGTCGGCTGCACGATGTTGAACAGCTTGGTGACCACCGTGGTGACGCCGGTAAAATGCCCGGGGCGGGAAGCCCCTTCTAGCCGTCGTGTCAGCTTATCAACTTCAACGCAGCTGCTGAAGACGGGTGGATACATTTCGTCTGCCGGAGGCGCGAAAACAACATCAACGTTTTCCTTCTTCAGCAGAGACAGGTCGCCTTCCATGTCTCTGGGATATGAATCCAGGTCTTCGCTGGGAGAGAACTGGGTGGGATTGACGAAGATGCTGACTGCCACCGAGGCGTTTTCGGCTCTGGCGCGGCGGACAAGGGATAAATGCCCCTCATGGAGATAGCCCATCGTCGGTACAAAGCCAAGAGGTTCGGGCAGCGTTGTCCTGATTCTCCTGAACTCAGCGATAGTTTCGAGGACTTTCATAGAAATGTAATTAAAGCTCGGCAAGGATGCTTTCGTCCATCGGAAAGCTCTGGGCTTCGGTGGGGAAGATGCCTTTTTCAACCTCGTCTTTATATTCTGCAATAGCTTTTGACATAACGCCTGCCAGTTTAGCGTATTGCCTGGAATGCTTGGGGACAAAATCGGTAAAGAGACCGAGCATATCGCTTATCACCTGCACCTGCCCGTCGCAGCCTGCTCCGGCGCCGATGCCGATAGTGGGGATGCTTATTCTCTTGCTGATAAGACCGGCAAGTGCAGCGGGAATGGTCTCCAGCACAATGGCGAAGGCTCCGGCTTCCTCAAGCGAATGGGCGTCTGCAAGCAGCTTTCTGGCTGTCTCCAGGCTCTTGCCCTGTATTTTAAAACCTCCGAGCTGATTTATAGACTGGGGGGTAAGACCGATATGCCCCATAACCGGTATGCCGCAATTGACAATATCATTGACCTTATCGGCGACATTAACGCCACCTTCCAGCTTTACCGCTTGGGCACCGCCTTCCTGGATGAAGCGGGCGGTATTATACAGAGCGTCTTCGGTGCTGACATGATAGGTCATAAAGGGCATATCGCCGATAACCAGTGCATTTTTAACGCCTCTGGCAACGGCTTTTGTGTGGTGCAACATTTCATCCATCGTTACCGGTATGGTAGAACCGTAGCCCAGCACAACCGTTCCTAGGCTGTCACCGACCAGAATCAGGGGCACTCCCGCCTCGTCGATTATTTTAGCCGTGCTGTAGTCGTAGGCGGTGAGCATGGCGATCTTTTCGCCCTTTTTCTTCATCTCCTTTATCCGGTTGATGCTAACACGCATTGAAGTCTCCTTACGGTAAAAGTGCCTCTATACTTCGTCTGGTTTCGATAATCCTGTTGCTATTGTTGACATAAACCAGCTTGGGCAGAAAATCGGCGGCTTCGCTTTCCTCTACCTGGCAGTAGGCGAGGATGATAACGGTATCGCCCTTCTTTGCCAGACGGGCAGAGGCGCCGTTGAGGTAGATTTCGCCACTTTCGCTTCTGCCCTCGATAGCGTAGGTGGTGAAACGAACGCCGTTGTTGAGATTAAGCACGTGCACCTGCTCGTAGGGGAGGATATCGGCTTCTATCATAAGCCTTTTATCTATAGTGATGCTGCCCTCGTATTCCAGGTTCAGATTGGTAATGCGGGCACGGTGGATTTTGCTCTTAAGCATCGTTCTCATATTTATATCTCCTCCTGCATATTTAGTTTAGCTAACGCTAAATCGGCCGGGGCTACACCTCCGTCGTGGTGGTAAGATAGTAAAAATATCCAATAAATAAACCGAGAGCAAATATCAGATGCCATTCGTAAAATAGCCAGTCCCAGAAATCCCTGTAGATTTTATTCGGTTCGTTGTTATCCATTCTCATAGCTCAAATCCTGCTGAATAGAACGTATCTACTCCCGGTTTTACTTAATAAGCAAAGCTTCAAGCTCTTCAGCCTGCCTGTCGTCAATTTTGCCTTTTGCCCGGGCGATGGGGATGGTTTTTAACCCTAACTCGCGATAGGTAGATACCAGATTCGGGGTGGTTTTCTGTAGTGCCGAAAGATGCTTGCTAACGGTACCTGTATCGCCGCGTGCAATAGGCCCGGTGAGGCACCGTGGGATGCCTATGGTATCTATATTATTGATCGTGCCCCGAAGGATTGGTATCAATGCTTTGATAGCCTGCTCCCGTGGAATGCCGAAGTTCTGCCAAAGGTCGGTAGCTATCTTAACCAGCGTAACCAGGTAGTTGCAGGCGAAGACCGCTGCAGTATGGTAAATCACTTTGTCATCTGGTTTTATCTCGATATAGCGCCCGCGGAGGGCAGTTGCCATGCTTTTAAGTATGCCCAGCAGCGGCTCATCAGCCTCTATGGTGAATGTGGTGCCCGGTATATTGTCTGTAGGCTGACTGGTAATGGCGAAGGTTTGCAGGGGGTGAAAAACGCCGACAGTAGCCCCGGCTTTCCTTGCCGACTCGATAATTTCGGTGGAGTGTGCACCACTGCAATGGACGACATATTGCCCCGTATGCCACTTCAGTTGAGAAGCTACAGGAGCGATAACGTCGTCCGGGGTGGTTATAAAAACAAGCTCGACGTTATCGGCGGTTTCCTGGTTGTTACTACATGGTTTACAATCTTTAATAACCCTTGCCAGCCTTCTGGCTGATTCTAGGCTGCGGCTGGATACGGCTGTTACTGGAAAACCCTTGATGTTCAAGCTTGTAGCCAGAGCAGTGGCTACCGTTCCAGCGCCGATGAAACCAATTTTAATGATATCGTTTATCATAAAAACAAAACACCTTCTCCGATACAGCAGAGAAGGTTTTAAAAAACCACTGCCGTCTCGGTCGTTTCCGATCCAAGCGACCCGTATAAATATATCGACAGTTCAGCTCACCGCCCGTGGGTCGGTGGCTTGGGTTATAGATTTATTTTAGTATTATAGTATAAGCGTGTCAAGAATATATCATATCTGTTATTGATGTTACATTGAGGGGTGGCGGGTGGTTATAGATATAGCTATAGATAGGGGGCGAGCTCCTGCTAATCCCCCTTTTCTTTATAGCGAAGCTCCTGAAACAACTCGGAACAAATTTTACCGTTGATTCCTGCAGGGGACTTACCGAACAAAATGGCGTGAAGTGGAGTGATGGAAATATAATCCTGCTCTAATGCCTGGATATCCGTGTTTTCACCCGTATTGTTATTGAGCTTCTGGCGCACCAGCCAGTAATACTCACGCCGACCATCATGCCCCTCTTTTACCGTGTCTATATGAGTCTTGTGAGCGCAATCTGTAATCTTTATGCCCTTTATCTCCGATAGCGGCAGGTCTGGCAGGTTAACGTTGAGAAATATATCCGACGGCAGGATCTTATTGTCGAGTTTCCCAGCCAGCAGCGCGGTCAATCTAGTGGCATTGCCGAGGTGGGGACTGTTTTTAACGGCAATCGAAACGGCGATGGCGGGTATACCGCGAAGGTAACCCTGTAGGGCGGCGCCTACCGTTCCCGAAATGAGAACATCGTCACCCAAGTTAAGACCCTGGTTTATTCCGGAAACGACCAGAGCCACCTTATCATCGATAGGCTTGCCAAGAGCCAGAATAACGCTGTCGGAGCCAGTGCCCTCCACGGAATAGGCTTCAACGCCTGGAACCGACGGTTTTACCTTCTGGACTCTTAAAGGCTGGCGCAGGGTAATGGCGGTACCACTGGCGCTCTGCTCTCTATCGGGGGCGGCGACGACTATGTCGGCGGCGCTCTTCAGCTCCCTGACCAGAGCCCACAGCTCGGCGGAGGTTATGCCGTCATCGTTAGTTACCAGTATATTCATAAAGATTTAACCCTGGAATTGAGTTTAGCACGATGTGGGTGGATGCGACAAATAGCGGGTATTTACAGTGGAATTCTTGATGAAGCGGTTGCTATGTGGTATTATGTCGCACTGGCTTTATAGCCTGACGGTATATAAAGGAGGGATTAATTGATAAGGAAGATATCGGATATACTGGCGGAGAAAGAGATGACATACTCGTTCGAGTTTTTTCCGCCGAAGACGGAAAAGGGAGTAGAAAAGCTTTTCGAGGTTGCTGGTGAATACAAAGAACTTAATCCTGACTGGTTTACGGTAACATATGGAGCCGGGGGCTCGACCAGGGAGCTCACCATGGAGCTTGTCGATCAGTTCCAGAAGCGTTTCGGCGTGCCGACGATGCATCACTTCACCTGCGTTGGTCATAGCAAGGATGAGCTGGCGAATATAATCGAGGAAATGAAGAGGAGAAATATCTGCAATATACTGGCTCTGCGGGGCGATCCACCGGCTGGCGTGGAAAACTGGGAGCCGGCTCCTAATGGACTGGAGTACAGCTACCAGCTGGTAGAGCTGATAAGAGAGCACAACGGTTTCTTCAGCGTGGGTGTTGCCGGTTTCCCCGAAGGCCATATAGACTGCCCGGACAAAGAAACGGATACCAAACACCTGAAAATGAAGATAGACGCCGGCAGTGATTTCGTGATAACGCAGCTATTCTTCGACAACAAAGATTATTTCGACTATGTAAATCGGTTAAAGGCAGCCAGCATCGGTGTAAAAGTGCTGCCCGGGATTCTCCCGATAACAGATTATAAAAAACTGATAAGGTTCTGCGCGGGGTGTGGAGCGACCATACCAAAGAGGGTACACGATATCTTCCGGCCCATTGACGGTGACGAAGAGGCGACATATAAAGCCGGTATAGATTTTGTCATCGAGCAGTGCAACGAATTGCTGGACGGCGGTGCGCCGGGTTTGCATTTCTATACACTGAATAAGCTGGATCCGGTAAGAGAGGTGCTGGGCAAAATCAGGCGTTAGATATACCGGGTGCAACTGTTCTATAATACTGCTGGTGAAAACCAGCGATTTTGATTACGAACTACCCGAGGGGCTTATCGCGCAAGTACCGATTGAGCCCAGGGATAGCTCGCGTCTTATGGTGCTCGACAGGGGTAGCGGTTCTATAGAGCACCGCAAATTCTTTGAAATTACAGATTACTTATACACCGGCGACGTTCTGGTGCTCAACAACAGCCGGGTGATGCCTGCCCGTCTCTATGGCAGGAAAGCCGGCACCGGCGGTAAGGTGGAGATGCTGCTACTACGACGCTCTGGTGGCAGTATGTGGCAGGCTCTAATTAAACCGGGAAAGCGGGTAAAGATCGGAACCAGCATAGAGATAAGCACCGGTATAAAAAGCGACGGTGCTAATGAGCCTATTTTGCTGGCTGATGTAATTGGGGAAGTGGGAGGCGGAATAAAGCTGCTTCGTTTTTCCGATGAGAGCCTGCTGGCCACTCTGGGCGAAACGCCACTGCCGCCCTATATCCACACAAAGCTGAACGATACTAAACGATATCAAACCATATACGCTACCAGTAACGGTAGCGTTGCCGCACCAACCGCCGGGCTTCACTTCACCCCCGAACTGATGAAAAAACTAGAAGAGAAGGGGATAGTCTGCCGCTACGTTACCCTGCATGTAGGGCTGGATACCTTCCGCCCGGTAAAAGAGGAAGATCCACAAAGGCACCCAGTCTACCATGAGTACGGGTTGATATGCGGGGAGGTCGCCACCGAGCTGGCGAAGGCAAAACGGGAAGGTAGGCGGATAATCTGTGTAGGCACCACCACTGCGAGGCTGCTGGAGCACGCAGCTGGTGTTTCTAATGGGGTACTTAAGACATTCGAGGGATGGGTGGATTTATTCATATTACCAGGTTACAGGTTCCGCTTTACGGATGCAATGATCACCAATTTCCACCTGCCGCGGTCGACGCTTTTAATGCTGGTCAGCGCCTTTACCGGTGGGGATCTAATAAGAAAGGCTTATGGCGAGGCGATAGCAAAGGGATATCGTTTTTACAGCTTCGGCGATGCAATGTTGATATTGTAAGTTTGATGTATCTGTTTAATTTTTCCGTTTGATTCGGCTAAAGGGCTGTGTTTATGAGCTTTGAAAAGATCGCTGGGATAATACAAAGTATAAAGAAAAAGCCCTTGCTTTTCTTCATATTTCTGCATGCCTTGCTTTTTCTGGCTGTTTCCGCCAACCTTGACGGTATCGTCGGGGACTGTGAGGTAGAGCGGCTTGTAGCCACAAATATCCTGGACGGTCAGGCACCATATCGTGATTTCTCAGCAGAATACCCGCCGATAGCCATTATAAGCTTCCTGTTGCCAGCGCTTATTTCCTCTGCGCAGCCTTTTTACAGCATATTGTTCGCCTTCGAGATGCTGCTTTTTGACATTGTGGTGCTTCTGCTTCTGGCTAAGTTCGCCTCTCGCCTCGATATGAAAATATGGAAGGTATTGGGCGTATATACCCTGTGCATAATATCTGCAGGGGTGGTGGTAACCGGGCGCTACGATTTACTACCAGCGACGCTGGTACTGGTGGCACTGTACGCCTTTGCTAGCGGCAGAAACAAGACAGCCTGGGCGTTGCTGGCGCTGGGATTAATGGCGAAAGTCTATCCCATCATAATAGCGCCGTTTTTTGCTATATACCTGTTGCGTTTTGAACAGTACAGAAAGCTGGCACAGGGTATAGCAGTATTTGTGATAGTGGCAGTAATTATCAGCCTTCCATGTATATTGCTCGATGCCGGCGGTTACTGGCAATCCATAAGCTATCATATGGAGAGGGGGCTTCATATTGAAAGCAGTTACGGCTCGGTGCTGCTGGTAGGGCAGATACTGGGGCTGACCCAGACAACGGGGGAGTTCAGCTATGGCTCTTGGAACCTGGACTCGCCTATGGCGGATAACCTGGCGCAGATATCGATATATATCACCATCGGGTTACTTTTTCTCACTTATGCTATATACGCCCGCTGGCTATGGCGAAAGACAGCGTTAGATAACACAGCGATATTGAAGATGAGCAGCGGGGAAATGCAGACTTTATTGCGATATTCATTGCTGGCAATAGTGATGATGCTGCTCGGCAGCAAGCTGTTCTCGCCTCAGTTCATAATATGGTTGTGCCCATTACTGCCGCTGGTAAAGGTGCGATGGCGCTATGTGTTACCGGTTCTCTTCCTGATTATAGGTGGCATTTCACAGTATATTTACCCCCATAACTATATAGAGCTGGAGATGGTTCTTACACATACCGTGGTGCTGCTTGCAATAAGGAACTGCCTGCTGCTGGTTATGGCGGTAATATTGCTGTTGCCGCTTCGTAATCCACCCGCAAACGGAGAAAAGGAAGCTACCGCTCTTACTCCCAGCGGAATAACTTGATTGCCAGAATCATAGAGACCACAAGCCAGCCGCCGAGAACTGCGATATCTATCCACAGTGGATATAGTGGCGTCGCCTCTACCATAACCTGGCGAAAGGCGTCTCCCAAATAGGTTAGGGGTAGAGCATCCATTACGGGACGCATAAAGTCCGGCATGAGATCAACCGGAAAGAATATGCCGGATAGGAACAGCATGGGGAACTGTATTAGCTGGATGATGGGCATAGCGCCCTCTGTGGTTCTGGCGCGAGATACGGCAAAGTAGCCAATAGCGATGAAGGTAAGAGTGCCCAGCAGTACCACGCCCAGCAGGACGAACCAGTTGCCCACCATCTGGACGCCGAAAACAAAATAGGCGATGGCAATAATGATCAGCGTTTGCACCAGAGCCAGTATCATCCGATAGACAACCTGGCTGAAAACCATTGTCGAGCGGCGCAGCGGTGTGGCTCCGAAGCGTTTAAGTATCTTCTTCTCCCTTCTCTCTACAAGTGTCAACGAGCCGAACAAACCGAGGAACAATACCGACATCGCCAGAATACCGGGCACCAGGTAATCAATGTCACGCAAGTCGTGAACCTGAATCGATTCCTCTGATAGCCGGAGTAATAGTGGTTGCTGTGTCAGCTGCCTGTTTATCTCATCCACCGCCTGTCTTAACACGGGGATGATTATCTGCGCCGAGGTAGTCTGGGTGGGGTCGTAGTAGACTGTTATCTCGGATGGTTCACCGCTGCCGATGCTGGAAGCTATATCGGCGGGTACAACGATGACGGCTTTAAGGTCACCCTGTTCCAGCTCTTCCATCTGGGCATCCTGTTCACCTTCGATTATCTCAAAAATGGGAATCTGGTGAAGCATTTGAGAGATACTATCCCCTACGGATGTTTCGTCGTTGTTGGTAAGGCCAATCTTATAGCTCATATCTCCTGCACCGCTAAAGACCCAGCCGAAGATAAATATAAAGAATATGGGAAAAGCGAAGGTAAAGAAAAGAGCTGTTCTGTCCCTGAAGAACTGCTTTAAATCGGCGATAAGTAGTTTCAGGAAAGGTTTCATTCCCGTATCTTCCTGCCGGTAAGTTTAAGGAATACATCCTCCAGGGTGGGTTCACGGACATAGAGGTCTTTAAGCTGTTCGGTCAGCCCGGTTTTCTCGGCATACTTGAGAATAGCCGACATGGTTGCCGGTATATTATCCGAGTAGATGATAACCTCGCTGCCGCTGACTATAACCTGGGTGGTCCCGGGGAAGGATTTAAGGATTACCTCTGAAGGAGGCGGCTCCATTTCGAACTGGATGGCGCTCTCGTTAAAATATTCGTTTATAAGCTCTCTGGGGGAATTCATGGCGATAATCTGTCCGTGGTCAATGATAGCCACACGGTCACAAAGACGCTCTGCCTCCTCCATATAGTGGGTGGTTAGGAAAATGGTTTTGCCCTTACCACGCATATTTTCGATAACCGACCACAAGCCGCGACGTGCCTGTGGGTCCAGCCCGGTGGTCGGCTCGTCGAGGAAGGCGATATCGGGGTCGTTTATCAGAGCCATAGCTACCGAAAGGCGCTGCTGTTGGCCACCGGAAAGATTCTTAACCAGTACCTTACGGCTGTCCTGCAGGGATAGCATTTCCAGCACATCATCTACGGGCAGTGAGCGTTCGTAGAAACCGCCGAAAAGCTGCAATATCTCTTCAACAGATACCAGTGGCAGCAGGGACGGTGCCTGTAGCTGAATACCGATCCTCTGTTTAATCTTGGCCGGTACTCTGGCTACATCCATGCCGAGAACGGATACCTGCCCCGAGTCCGCTGTGCGTAACCCCTCTATTATCTCAACGGTGGTCGTCTTGCCGGCACCGTTAGGTCCCAGCATACCGAAGGCTTCACCAGAATCGACCCGGAAGCCGATACCATCAACAGCTATTATGGAGCCATATTTCTTGACCAGATTATCTACATCAATAACCATGAGCTTTCAGGCAGGACTTTGAAATATCAATCATCCTGACCGGAATCATGCTCCTTTTCCTTCTTGGAGGAAGACATATCCCTTAAATCCTCCATAAAAGGTATCTCTTCCTGGGGCAGGTCGGAAAATTCCGCCCACTGCTGGTACAGCTTCCTGATTTGTCGTTCACGGCCAAAGGTGTTTCTTATTACCTTGGCTATCGGTTTTGCCGTACGCTCTATAAGAGATTCGCGGGCGGGTTGACCGGTAAGCTTCATTTCGAGTATCAATTTTTTTCCACAGTGAGGGCAAAAGTTCGTCAGCGATGACAGCTTCTGCCCGCAATAAGGGCAGAAATGAAGTCGGCTGGTATCGGCGGCTGCCTTTATATCTTGGCCGCAATGAGGGCAGTAGGTCAGGTCGGATGAAAAGCGGTTTTTGTCGATAACATTACCGCAGGCGGGGCATTTCATCTTTTCTTATTCTCCACGCTAGACACGAATATTGGCAGGCAGGCGTAATTATAGCACTCCTTCGGCGCAATTAAAATAACCTTTCTACTGTCAGCAGACCAGCTAGAAATAAATTAATTATATGGTGCCAGTGCTTGACAAGGCGTTATATACAATGTAATATAGCGATTGAAGATGGAAAGTAGGAAGAAGAAGACAGGTAAGGTGGTTAAGGCTGGTGCTGAAAAGCGGTCGAGGGTGAAGTACAGGGCTCAAGGCAAGGTATGGATGGAAAAGGAGGGGGAGGTTTATATGGGATGGGGGCGGGTGGAGCTTCTGGAACGAATCGGTATATACGGATCGATAGCTGCGGCGGCTCGCTCTATGAATATGAGCTACCGCAATGCCTGGCTGGAGGTGGATGAGATGAACCGGCTGGCGCCGACTCCTCTGGTGGAGAAGGAAACGGGGGGAGTCGGTGGCGGAAATGCACGTTTGACGGCGGAGGGGCAGGGGATTATCGAAGAGTACAACGAGCTGACTAGAAAATTCCATGAATTTTTAAAGAGGTTCGCTTAAAAAAATTTTACAGTGCGCTATATTTAACCTAATATAGCCCTTGATATAATCGGAAATACAGATCCAGAAGATTGGAAAGGAAAAAGGAATGGTAAAAAAACTCGTTTTGCTTATAATTGGCTTAATTGTTATTATACCCTTTGGCGGTTGTGGGAAAGATGAGGGAGCGCCCATTGGTATGGCGGTAGAGTTTATGGATCACGCCGCCTGTGCTTATATCAGCCAGGATCTGGGCTGGTATGAAGAGGAGGGGTTGGAGCTTAGTTCTTATGAAAGCTATGCCACAGGTATGGCGCTGGCTTCAGCTATGGCGCGAGGTGATATTCAGGTCGCCTATATATGTCTGGTGCCGGCAATAAACGCCTATGCCAACGCCGGGGTTCAGATAAAGATAGTCGCCGGTACGCATAAATACGGCTACGGGCTGGTGGTAGACCCGCAAAAGATACAGAGTATAGAGGATCTGGAGGAAAGTGGTATTCGCATCGGCTGTGTTAGAGAGGGCGGGGCGGTGGATGTGATTCTGAACAAGGTTATGGATGAATACAACCTGGATGAGGATAAGATACTGAGCAAGGTTCAGCGGATGAACCCGGCAGCCCAACTGCTGGCTATCCAGTCCGGGCAGCTGGATGCCGCCTTCCTGCCAGAACAGTGGGCTACCATGGCTGAAGATTTAGGTTTTAAGATGATAGTTACGGCACAGGATGTCTGGCCTGAAATGCAGGGCAGTGTTCTGGTGGTTAAACAGGAACTGATTGATGAAAACCCCGAAGTGGTACGCAGCTTGATAAACGTATCACGGAAGGCGACGGCGTGGCTCAAACAGAATCCGCAGCAAGCCGCCGAGGTTGTGGCGCGGCAGCTGAATGCTATAGGTGAGGATGTATTTCCCACCGAAGTCGCCACTAAAACCAGCCAGTTAGAAATTACGCAGAGCGCTTTGCTTACGTCTATGGCCCGGATGGAATATACACTGGATATAGATGTTGAAATGGTTCAAAGTGTGATAGATTATATAGCCGAGCTAGGCTACATTCAGAGCAGCTTCGACGCTGCTGAGATTCTGGACTTGAGTTTTCTTGAAGATGAAATGGATTAAGAGACTGAAGCCGGGGTGGGGGTTGCTGCCCATAGCCATAATGCTGGTGCTATGGGAGGTAATTGCCCGCCTGGAGCTGTTCCCGGGGCAGTTTTATTTTCCCCCGTTTTCAACGGTGGTCCAGGAGTTCTACTACCTGACGGCCAACGGGG
>DUFE01000097.1 GCA_011170385.1 Dehalococcoidia bacterium
GCGGTAGAACGCCTCCTTGCCAAGGAGGAAGTCGCGAGTTCGAATCTCGTCTTCCGCTCCAGTCGGATGCAAACGGGCGACGTAGCCAAGTGGCAAGGCGGGGGTCTGCAAAACCCCTATTCACCGGTTCGAATCCGGTCGTCGCCTCCATTTTTTCAAGCCATCCTTACTTGCCAGTTGACCCGCTTGACCGCAGGAGTATAATATCCTCAATAACACCATGAGCTATTTTCTAAACCCGTTCAAGGAGAAGCGGTCATGAAAAGGGTTATCGTCGTCTTCCCGGCAAAGAACGAAGCTAAAACCATAGCCCAGTGCATCGAGATAGCCAGGCAGAGTAAATACCAGCCAGAGGTGCTGGTGGTTGACGGCTATTCCACCGACAGCACCCGCAAGGAAGCCAGGGCAGCCGGAGCGGTAGTAATCGAGCAGAGTGCCGGCATCTACCCGGCGAAGGGGCGGGCGATGCAGGACGGCATTAAAGAAGCCATCAAGAGAAAGGCGGGGGTTATCGTATTCCTGGATGCCGATATAGTCAACCTGACACCGGAATGGGTAGACCTGCTGGCAGAGCCGGTTTTGGAGAGAGCCTGCGATATGTCCAGGGGATACTACCGCCGCGCCGAATACGACGGTGCCGTAACCAAGCTTATCGCCAAGCCGCTTTCCTGGATATTCTTCCCCGAAATCGCCTATATAAACCAGCCTTTAAGCGGTGAGATATGCGCCACCGCTGAGCTTTTCCGCAATGTTATCAAAAGCAAAGACTGCCCTGATGGCTGGGGAATAGACATATGGCTGCTGATAGAGGCAGCTATGAAGGGCTACGATATCAAAGAGGTTTACCTGGGCACCAAGGTTCATACTTCACGGCAGGACTATCTGGTGGATGTCGTCAGGCTTGCCAAGATGGCGGAGCAGGTCAATATGACGGCTATCAAGGAAGCCATCAAGTTCAAGCGGATAGACAATTTAAAAAAGGTGCATCTGTAGAAGTAAGGGATAGTTGATCACGCATTTTTAACCACTATCTAATAGCCAAGATAGTTTCAACTTTTGAATCGAGGATGGATCAAAACGAGAAGTCAGGTCGGCAGAGCTTGGAAAAGAGCTATGAAGCCGAGCGAAGCAAACCGAGCCATTTGTATATCAGCCTGTTCTGCGATTCATCCAGGCCAGTGGCATCCAGCATCTCGCATACCGACTGCGGGTTCTCGTACGCCCGATCTACCGACACGTCCATAATCGTTAGCCCGGCGATACCCTTGTAGATAAGGTCTGTGTCCACACTGCAATCTTCGATTCGATTCCTGAAGTAACGGTAGTTTTTAGCCAGCAGGCTGTTATTTAATGCCGGCAGATCCTCGTTGTTAATTATGGCCAGAAAGGTTTCCCTGTCACCCTGCACTGGTAGCAACTTGCAACGAAACTCTCCCCTCTCTCCGTCGTTAAATAGAAAAAGGTCGTTGATTTCCTTATGTTTTATATTTACCTGCCCCGTTTTACTATCCATCCCAGTCAAAGCTGCCATAAGTAGAGAAACGGTGATAAGCCGCTGTTGCCCGTCAATCAGTATAAGTCTCGGCACCGGGGTTCTTTTTAGTATTCCGTATTCGACATATATTATGGTTCCGATAAAATGGGTAGATATCGATTCGTCCGTGGCAACTCGTAGAACGTCATACCAAAGCTGCTGGCACTCCTTCTCCGTCCACCGGTAGCTACGATCGGGGTTTGGAATTATTATCTGCAACGTTTGTTTAAAAAACTCCAGCAATCCCGTTTCGGTGGCTTCCATAAACCAATCTCCTCAAGGCTATTCCTGAACAATGATTGCAGACGATATTACAGGCATCGCCTGTATTATAACATTATAGTGCATTATAGGGCATCTGATTAACGACGTATATAGTTTTATAGAGGAGTTTAAGGAGCGCAGCCTCTTATGTGATTCTTCCCCCTTTCCTTATCAAGGAGAGGGGGAATTAAAGGAGTGAGGTTTTTGGCAAAAATACTGGCTTTCACCAAAGCCACACCACCCTTACTGTTATCCCCTCCTAATCCCGCTCCGTCAATAGGTCTTTCCTACCAACCAGACCACCCCCGGCGGGTCTCCTTCTATCCATTCCTGCAAATAGCCTTAATAGATGAGCTACCACATAGCCTTTACAAGCAGCCTTTCCAGCCATATAATTGTGTAAATTAAAGAAATAACCGGTTTCTGACTCTAGCCGGGGTGGCGGAACTGGCAGACGCAGCGGACTTAAAATCCGCCGGAGTAATCCTTGTGGGTTCGAGTCCCACCCCCGGCACCATATCCGATAATAGCCTCTATGTAACGGAGACACCTGGATGGATGAGGGAGTAAGAAAATACATAGAAAAGCAAAAATCCCCCCAGAAAGAGATGCTCCTTAGACTAAGAGAGATTATCGTTGGGAATTCCCCTGGTATACGTGAGCAGATGAAGTGGGGAGTGCCCGAATATGAGGGTAAATATTACATAGTAGCCCTTAAGGACCACGTTAATCTGGGCTTTTCATTGAAAGGGTTATCACCGGAGGAAGAAGCTTTACTGGAGGGCAGCGGTAATACGATGAAGCACGTCAAGATATCCTCCCTTAACGACATAGACGAGGAAAGAATCACCCGCCTGTTGAATATGGTCAAGCGTTGACTAAAGGGAATAACTATGACATTTCTGGTAATTTTATCGGGCTACCTGCTGGGATCCATACCCACTGCCTATATCGCAGGACGGCTCATTAAGGGTGAGGACATCCGCCTTATGGGCGATGGCAATATGGGGGCGCAGAATGCCTTCCGACAGCTTGGCACTGGTATTGGTCTTTTCGTGGGCATCATCGATGCCGCCAAGGGAATATTGGTTATCATCATCGCACAGCTAATCGGTATATCTCAGGTATCAATGCTGCTAGCAGGTACCGCTGCCGTCATCGGTCACAACTGGCCTGTCTTCCTTGGCTTCAGAGGTGGTCGCGGCGAGTGCACCACTATCGGCGTGCTATTGACCTTAATCCCCCAACCAGTACTGATAACGGGTAGTGCTGCCATACTGGTGCTGCTTAAAACGAAGAACGTTATCAAAGCCAGCGTGGTGCTGTTTGCTCCGCTGTCACTGATATGCTGGTGGCTAGGGACACCTGGCCTGCTCACAAGCTATAGCATCGGGCTACCCTGCCTGGTAGGTTTTACCCATTTCATAAGAAGCAGGCAGAAATCAGCGCTATATATAAAGAACCACACCGGAAACCTATAGGCAGCCTATTTTCGATTCTACGGCTTCTCAAGCATACTTCGCTGCTCAACCTGAATCTACTTTTTAGCCAACCTGTCGAGGAACCGCCGCCACCATCGCTTCTTGGGAGTGGACAGGAGCTTTATCTTGCTCTCCAGATTCCGCACACGCTCGGTGGCAACGCCTAGTTGAGCCGCCAATGCCAGGTTCTTCTCCTGTAGCTCCCTGATAATGTCCATTGCCCGGACAAGGTCCTGTCCACTGGTTTGACCGGGGCTCGGGGCTTCTTCTTTGCACCCATCAGGGAATAGCTCCGGCGGTATATCCAGGATGCGGTATTCTTCCCCAAAGTGCCCGCTTACCAGTTCAGCTTCAATCTTGCCAGACTTTATGTAGCGTCTGACTGTTCTGGTCGATAGTCCCAGTTTATCCGCTGCCTGTGCTATATTCATACCCTTAGCTTGTTCCGATACAGGTGTTGACAAGTGTATAGCCAAAACGCCCTTCTGTCAAGGGTATAAGCAACTACTTCAGATCAACCAAAGAGGCCAGACATTCCCATTAAGAATAAGCCCGGCCTCTTCATACCCCGGTATCAGTCAGAAAGGCTCTAGCACTTACCGATCTTGAACATTTTAGTGCCGCATACAGGGCAGACACCCTGTGTCGCTGGCCTGCCATTTTTCATGGTTATAGACTTGGCGTCCTTCATTTCTCTCTTGGTTCGGCATTTCATACAATAGCCTTGCATCGTGTTACCTCCCTTTTTTCAAGCAGAATAAACTATTGCTGGCTGAAATGTCAAGCCCCGATAGACAGAAAGACGAAACTCCAAGGCTAAAAGTTTAAAAATAGGACGATTTTACTATAAAAGTTACCCTCATTTCCGGGTTATGACTTGACCACCGGCGTAAGCGGCAGCAAAAGGGTGCGCCCCGGCTTTCGCCGCAGATAGGACTTGGTATAATTGACCGGGAAGGAATAAACCACCTGCGCCTTGGGGTGCTCCAAGCAAAAAAGAAAGACGCCTATCGTCTGCGGCTTGGTACCAAAGGGACCGATGACCATATTAAAGGAATCCCTGACCTCGTGATATATTTCCTCCAGCACATTGCGGGCGGCGTAGGGGTCATCGGGGGGGACATCTCTCACTTCTACATTGGGCTGTGAGATAAGGGAGTTGTTATTTTTCTTGGCGTACTTTAGATAATCAGGGTTGTTATTTCTCGGCGGGTTGGTTACCAGGGCTATCGTTCTCGCCGGGTTAAAATGCTTCCATACGGTAAGGGCGCGCTCCGGCTCGAATCCCAGAAACAGCACCAGTATGGTCTGCTTATCGAATGAGATGGTGCCGAAGAAGTTGGGCACGGTGGAAATCTGCTCCACCCCACGGGTGAGCTTCGTAGGTGAATATGTCTGCGTGGTGTGAATAATTCGCGGAATTCCCAGGTTCTGTTCAGCGACCAGGAAATGCAGCAATTCCAGAAGATAGATCTTGGTGAAACCGCTGATGTCAATGGTGATAAAGGATTCATCCGGATCTTTTGGCCGGCATCGCTCCCAGATATTTTTAAGCTGGGTTATGCCCTCTACCGGATCGTCCCGCTGGCACCTGATGACAAAGACGCCCTCGGAGGTTCTTTTACTCAACTCCGCCTGCAGTTTGAACAGGTTATCGTCGACCTGCTTCTTATAGAAGGGCTCCTCGATAACGAATATTATGCTGAACCGAACCCGGAAGCCGATGCCCGTTTTGAAGGCGCTCTGCAGGCTCCTTTCCTCGAAGCTGGCGCAGCAGATGAAAAGGTCATCGGGACCATATTCGTTCAGCCTGGTTAAATGGTCTATCTCGACCGGCTCATCGTGCAACTTCATCTGTGGCAAGCCCTCTGTTGTTCACTATAAACACCTGAACAAATATTGTCAAACTCTGGCTAATATCGCTGTAAAGGGTTATAATAGCCGAAACTTAAAGGGGGTGTTGTATGTTTGATCTGGCAATCGTCGCCATAATCGGCGGCATAATAAGCATACTTTTCGGTATAATTATAATCGTCTGGCCTAGGCTTATTGCTTATTTAATCGGCGGCTGGCTCATCATCATCGGTGTGCTGGCAATACTGGCTGCCTTATAGCAATCAAACGAGGTTATGCATTACTTTGCCTATAACACTCACCTTAATAAAAAACTAATGGCGGAGCACTGCCCGGACAGCAAGCCTGTTTTCAGCGCCGAGCTGCCCAATTACAAGCTGGCATTCACCGGCTGGTCTAGGCAGTGGCGGGGCGGTATCGCCAGCATCAAGCTATCCGCCAGGGACAAGGTGCTGGGGGGAGTCTATGAAATATCGGATATCGACCTGGCACGGTTGGACAAATTCGAAGACTGCCCCAACAACTACAGCCGCCTGAAGGTAACGGTATATCGCGACACTGGCGATCCAGTGGAAGTTATAACCTATATCAAATCCAGGCAGATGGATGAAAGCAAGCCTTCGCCGGAGTACCTATCCATAATCCAGCAGGGTTACCGCGACTGGGGGCTGGTCTAGAATAGCACACAACCTATCAAGGCAGCACTGGACAGGGTATAGACAAAAACTGGTCAGGATGAGCGCTATCAATTGGCACTGTTTTATTGTAGTAATCAGACCTGAAGATTGATTTTTTCGGCTGCATTTGTTTTAATAGCAGCTGAAGGGAGACGAGATGACCGAACTGAAGCTAAATGCAACCAGGAGAGATACTACGGGTAAAAAGACGCGCTTTTTACGGCGGCAGGGCATCACCCCAACCCATATCTTCGGGCACGGTATCAAATCGCTGGCTCTGCAGTGTGATACTGCCGAGCTCCAGCATATTATCGCCATGGGAGGGACTACCCGCCTTATCAATATCAACATCGAGGAGGAGAAGAAACCCAGGAGCGCTTTTATAAGAGAAATACAGAGAGACGCATTAAGCGGACAGCTGCTTCACGTCGATTTCTACCAGATAAAGAAGACGGAGAAGATAACCGCTGATATCCCCGTCATATTGGTGGGCGAAGCCCCGGCGACGAAATCCAAGGAAAATATGATTGAGCATCTACTGACTCATCTTGGGGTTTCATGCCTGCCAGATAAGATACCACCCCAGATAGAGATCGATTTAAGCCCATTTGAAGAGGCAGGTCAGACGATTCACGTAAGCGATATCGTCCTTGATGCAGACGTTACCATAACCACCGACCCGGAGCAGCCTGTTGTCAAGATCAGCCGGATAAAGGTTGCCGTTGAGAAGGAAGAGGTAGCTGAAGAAGCCGAGGTGGAGGAGATAGAGGGTGAAGCCGAAGCCGCCGAAGCGGCAGCGGAAGTCACCGAAGCGACCCCAGCAGGGGAAACCAAAGAGCCAGAAGCATAATACTGCCACCCAGACTTGTATTATGAAAGGTGCTATAGCCGCCGTAGCCGAGGTCGGCAATATTGTCAAGACCTATGGCAACAGGTCAGTAGTCAACGATATTTCCTTCAGCGTATCGCTGGGGGAGATTTTCGGTTTAATAGGACCCAACGGCGCTGGCAAGACGACCACCATCCGGATGATGATGGACATCGTCAAGCCGGACTCCGGCGAAATCCGCATCCTCGGCGAGAAGCTGGACGAGGACACAAAGGATAAAATCGGCTACCTGCCCGAAGAGAGAGGTCTCTATAAAAAGCTGACCGTCACCGAAACACTAAACTATCTTTCGGCGCTCAAGGGCAGGCAACCGGACAACATCCGAACGGAAGAGCTGCTGAAACGGGTGGGTATGCTGCTCCACAAGAAAAAGAAGATAGAGGAGCTCAGCCGCGGCATGGGGCAGCTAATACAGTTTTTGGCAACCATCATCCACGACCCGCAGCTGGTAATCCTGGACGAGCCTTTCGCCGGGCTGGACCCGGTCAACACCGAGCTGCTCAAGGAGATAATCCTCGAGCTACGGGGTCAGGGCAAATCGATTATTTTCAGCACCCACCAGATGAACCAGGTGGAGGAGCTGTGCGACCGTATCCTGATGATAAACCACGGGCGCAGCGTCCTGTACGGCAAACTGGTAGATATAAAGAATAAGTACCGCAATAACTCCGTACTGGTGGATGCCGAAGGCGAACTCGGCGAGCTGGACAGCGTGGTAAATATCCAGAAGATAGGCAAATATACGGAACTGTTCCTGGACGACAGGACACCTCCCCAGAAGGTACTGGAGCAGATAATAAATAAAGGGATTGTCGTCAACCGCTTCGAGGTGACCACGCCGAGCCTCAACCAGATATTCATCCGTGTAGCCGGAGAAAGCAGTGAATAAGACGCTTATCATACTGAAACACGAGTTCTCGAGAACGCTGAGCCGAAGGTCTTTTATACTGATGACGCTCGCCTTCCCGCTGCTGGCTCTGCTTGCCATAGTCGGCTACCAGGCGACACAGGGTTTATGGCAGCCTTCGGCACCGGAGACAACGACCATCGGCTATGTCGACCAGGCGGGCGGTTTCGACGATTATACCAGCCAGCAGGATGTTATCCTGGTTCTCCAGCCAGGCGAAGACGAAGCCACCGAAGCGCTCCTAGAAGGCGAGATAAGCCAGTACTTCGTTATACCGCAGGACTACCTGTCCACAGGTCTTGTCTACAGGTACACGCTGGAGAGGGAGGTGGAGCCACCGGGCAAAGTGAAGCAGGTGATAAGGAACTTCCTCATTGGCAACCTGCTGGCGGACGAAACCGATAGCCTGGTAGTGGAGCGGGCGCAATACCCCCTGTCATTGAACAGTATAACCCTTGACGAAAGCGGGCAGATTGCCGAAGAGCAGGGCGGCTTCGCCGCCTTTATCGTTCCGTATATCTTCAGTTTCTTGTTGATTATGGCTATCTTTACCTCGTCCGGCTTTCTGATGCAGGGCTTGGGGGAAGAAAAAGAGAACCGTATAATGGAAATCCTGCTTTCATCGGTATCGCCGAGGCAGCTTATCACCGGCAAGGTACTGGGGCTGGGCGCCGCCGGTCTTTTACAGGTCATCGTCTGGCTGATATCCGCCAGGTTCCTGGCCGGGATGGCTTCCTCGACCATCGGCGGTATGCTGAGCTCGCTGCAGATACCCACCGATTTTCTCATAATAAGTCTGGTGTATTTTATCCTCGGCTACTTCCTCTTCGCCATCATTATGGCCGGTGCAGGCTCCATCGGCGCTTCCGCCAGAGAAAGTCAGCAGCTTTCCGTCATCTTCACCCTGATGGCGGTATCTCCCCTGTGGTTTGCCTACTTGATAACCAGTAACCCGAACCACGCCTTGGTTCAATTTCTGACCATGTTTCCCTTCACCGCACCGGTAACGGTAATGTTGAGGATGGGGCTGACCGATATACCCGCCTGGCAGCTTGTCGTCAGTATCGGGCTGATGATAGTCACTATCGTCGGTCTGCTCTGGCTGGTAGCCAAGGTATTCCGTACCTTTCTATTGATGTATGGCAAGACGCCCAGGCTGGGGGAAATCGTGCGCTATCTAAGACAGGCGTAAATATCACCACTCTCCCCCTTTAATTGCTTTACCCACCCCACCCCTTGTCTTTCTTTGTCTTTTCTTTCCCCCCAGCCCGCCCTCGGTAATTCTTCCCCTTCTGGTATTTCACACCCCGTCAATAACCGGTGAAATTGAAACACGCAGGGCACTCTGCTATTATTTGAGGCATGATTATCGATTTCCACACCCATGTTTTCCCGCCGCAGATAAAGAAGAACCGTAAAAAATATGTTGAAAGCGACCCCTGCTTTGCTATCCTGTACTCCGACGAAAAAGCCAGACTGACCACCACCGACGAGCTGATTGAAAGCATGGATAAAGCCGGCGTGGATGTCTCCGTAATTCTAAATATCGGCTGGACTACCCACGAGCTGTGCGTGGAGACCAACGACTACATATTGGAATCGATCGCCCGCTACCCACAGCGGCTGGTCGGCTTCTGCGGCGTCCAGCCACGCTCCCAGCAGGCGGCGCTAGATGAGCTGGAGCGCTGCGTCAGGGGAGGTATAAAGGGAGTCGGAGAAATGAGACCCGACATCCAGCTGCTGGACCTGCTCGACGAAGAACTGATGGCACCCTTTTCCGATACACTAAAGAAGCATAACCTGATTTTGCTCACCCACTCCTCGGAGCCGATGGGGCATACATACCCGGGCAAGGGGGCGGTCACCCCGGAAATACTCTACCCGTTTATCACCAACCACCCGGAAGTGCCAATCGTCTGCTCGCACTGGGGCGGAGGTTTGCCCTTCTATGCCCTGATGCCGGAGGTAAAAAAGGTTATACCCAACGTATACTTCGACACGGCGGCTTCGCCTTTCCTCTACAACCCGCAGATATACGCACAGGTGGCGGCAATCGCCGGCGGTGACAGGATACTGCTCGGCAGCGACTGGCCCTTGCTGGCACAGGAGCGGCTGATTAAAGAGGTGGAATCCACATCCCTGCCAGACGAAACGAAAGCCCGTATTCTAGGCGGCAACGCTCAAAAATTGCTGGGCATCACAGATAATACTGCGTAACATTTTTAACGATTTATGTTTGAAGGGAACAAAAGTGCTTTCTCCCTTTTATAAATATCTTTCCACTCCATAATACAAGCTCAACAAAGGGGAGTTTGAGGGATATGAGTTCCTCAATAGAATATTCTCCCTCCCCTTGACAATGGGAGGGAGACAAGGGGTGAGTGGTTGGAAAATATACATCAAATCCGCTCTTTTATCGCCATCGGTCTGCCGCATGGGCTGAAGATGGAGCTTGGCAGGCTGCAGGAAAGGCTCAAGGTAGACAGGCCGAGGGTAAAATGGGTCGACCCTGCGAGTATGCACCTGACGTTAAAGTTTCTAGGCAATATCCCCAAAAATAAAATCGACGCCATCACACAGATAATGACCGAGAGTGCCGGCAAAGTCTCTCCTTTCCGGCTTGATGTAGGCCATCTCGACGCTTTTCCTAATCTGAAAAGAGTTCAGGTGGTGTGGGTCGGGCTGGGCGGCGATATGGAAACTATAAGACAGCTTCATAAGCTCCTGGAGACCGGATTAAGCAGCCTGGGTTTCACTGCCGAAAAGCGACCCTTCTCGCCGCATCTGACGCTGGCGCGGGTGGGCGACGAGGCATTGCCGGAAGAGCGCCAGCGCTTTGGTGAGCTGATTACCGCCACCGATTTTAAAACAGATATCGTCATCACGGTAAAAAACATCGACCTTATGAGAAGCCAGCTGACCAGCCGAGGCGCCATCTATAGCAAAATAAGCTCAGTGGAGCTAGGGCGGGACCGCTAGCCCACCCATATTACATTACATAATGTATTACCTCTTGCCAAAAAACGGCCGATTGGTGTATACTTTAATACAAAAAATTCGGCTGGGAGGTGGACCTAGTGGAACAGTTCAATTTCCCTAAGTGTCAGAAATGCAGCACCGGAGACCTGGTACCCCTTTCCGATTTTGGCAGTCAGGGGGCGTCTCTACACTACAAAGCATGGGTGTGTACTAGCCCCGACTGTGGTTTTAATCTTAAAATAAGAAACGGCGATATCTACATCAACGAACCCATTATGAGCGGGGCTAGCGGTAATCGCTCCCGGCAGAATACCTAGCATCAATAGCCGACAAATCACGGAGGGTCAGGGTGCTTTCTTGGTTAACCAGACTGGGGAGGATGACGCTCGACCTCTTGTTTCCCAGCCGGTGTCTCGGCTGTGGTAAAGAGGGCAGCCTTATCTGCGCCGCCTGCCGCGTTACGCTGCCGGTGATATCCCCACCTATCTGCCACCGTTGCGGCAAACCTCAGCAGGACGGCAGTTTATGCCCCGCCTGTATTAACCACTTGCACGAAATAGATGGCATCCGCTCACCCTTCCGCTTCGAAGGGATAATCCGCCTGGCTATCCACCAGTTCAAGTACAATAACCTTAGGCACATAGCCAGTTCTCTGTCAGAACTCCTGGGCATCCATCTTGCCAAAAAGCCGATACCCGGAGAGATACTGATGCCAGTACCGCTGCACTACAGGCGATTGAGAGAGCGCGGCTACAACCAGAGCCAGCTGCTGGCAAAGGAGCTGGGGAAGCTGACCGGGCTGCCTGTGATAGCCCATTGCATAACCCGCAGGCGACAGGCAATCCCTCAAGCAAAAGCTGCCTCCATAAACCAGAGGTGCAGTAATGTTTCCGACGCCTTCGCCTGCCACGGTAACCTGAAAGGTAAAAAGGTGATACTCATCGACGATGTGGCTACCTCCGGCGCCACCCTCGATGCCTGTGCCGCCGCTCTGAAATCCGCCGGCGCCGCCTCGGTGTGGGGACTGACGGTCGCCAGAGAGGTCTAGATGAAAAGAATGGAAATACCAGTCTTAAAGGCTCACCCAAACCATCGCCAGAGGCGCTGCAGCCAAAAATAAGCCAGTTCAGGTGATAAAAGTATGGAATACCACGTTTTCAAGACTAACCAGGGCTGGATGGCAGCCCTGGGCTCGTCAAGAGGCCTGGTAAGCGTATCCCTGCCACTGAGTTCGGTGCGGGCGGCGCTCGAGTCACTTTGCGGGGACACGGAGCAAGCCACCCAATCCCCGGAGCGTTTTCAAGATTTATCCGAACGGTTTCAGAAATACTTCAGCGGTTATGAAGTATCTTTCCCTGACGAACTTGACCTGTCATTGGCGACACCGTTTCAGCGGGAGGTATGGCAGG
>DUFE01000098.1 GCA_011170385.1 Dehalococcoidia bacterium
GAAGCACCTGCCGCCCGAATTCCGGCACAGAAAGATGGACGACCTGGGCTGCGGCGACGGTAAGGTAACCGCAAGGCTAAAGGAAATCTTCCAGCCGGAAAGTCTTCGCTGCTTCGACGTCAACCCCGGGTTGGTCAGGCGTTCCCGTAAGAAGGGCTTCTGCGCCGAGGTTATGAACCTGAACGAAGATTTCCCCAGCGGGGAGCTGGCGGTGATGTGGGGGTCTCTGCACCACCTGGAAGATATGGCGGGCTGCCTGGACAGGTTAAAGCGGAACTACGATATGGTATTCATCAGAGAGCCGCTTAGTGAAGGCGGCGTCAGCTGGCTGGAGCTGGGGCACCCGGCAAGCAAAGAGGAAATGGAAAATATGGTAGCCGAACACCTGCCCGGCGCCCGCATCATCTTTCAAGACAACGCCGCCCATATATTTTATGTAAGCCAACCGGAATATTAAGAAGGATAGTAAATGCAATAGCCAGAATTGACCGAAAGATGGATAATGGTATATAATCATTATGTCACGAAGCTATACAACCCGAACTTATGAGGTAGGTTGATTTGCACGAAGCTTGCGGTGTCTTTGGTGTCTGTGCCCCCAAAGAAGACATAGCCAGGCTTACCTATTTCGCACTATTCGCTCTCCAGCACCGCGGACAGGAGAGCGCCGGTATCGCCACCACCGACGGCAAAAAGATTCAGGTATACGCCAAGATGGGGCTGGTGTCTCACGTTTTCACCGAAGAAGCCTTGAGCAGGCTTACCGGAAACATCGCCATCGGGCACAACCGCTATTCCACCAGAGGCTCCAGCCGCAGCTACAATGTCCAGCCAATCATCGTCGGCAGTGGCGCGGACACCATCGGTATCGCCCATAACGGCAACATCACCAACGCCGAGGCGCTTTACAAGGAACTCTGTGATCAGGGCTATAACTTCCATACATCCACGGATACCGAGGTTATCGCTAACATAATATTGTCCTCCCCGCAGAAGGACTGGGTGGACAGGATAAGGTACGCTATGGGGCGCCTCCAGGGTGCCTATTCTATGGTTGTTATGACAAAGGATACCCTCTACGCTATTCGTGACCCCCTCGGCGTCCGCCCCCTGTGCCTGGGAGCTATCAACGGCAACAGGGTGGTAAGCTCGGAGAGTTGTGCCCTGGACCACATCGGAGCCGAGTTCATCCGCGATATAGAGCCCGGCGAGGTAGTTACTATAAACCCCGATGGGGTCAAAAGCTATCGTGAAGAGACTACCAGACATGCTGCCTGTATCTTCGAATATATCTACTTCTCCCGCCCAGACAGTATTATCAACGGCCAGCTGATACACACCGTGAGGCATAACATGGGCATAGGCCTCGCCGAAGAGCACCCCGTCGATGCCGATGTCGTTATCGGCGTGCCCGATTCAGCCACCGCAGCCGGCTTCGGCTACGCCCTCCGTTCGGGCATCCCGGCAAGCGAGGGCTTGATAAAGAACCGCTATATGGGTCGCACCTTCATCGAGCCCGATCAGCGGATAAGAGACCTCGGCGTCAGGCTTAAGTTCAACCCACTGCACTCGGTGCTGGAAGGTAAGCGGGTGGTGCTGGTCGATGACAGCATCGTCCGCGGAACCACAACGCCCAAGGTAATAAAGTTGCTGCGTAAGGCGGGCGCTAAGGAAGTGCATATGCGCGTATGCGCCCCACCCATCCGCTATCCCTGTTTCTTCGGTGTCGATATGGCAACTCGCTGGGAACTCATAGCCGCCCAGAAGACCATACCCCAGATAAGAGACTTCATCGGCGCCGACTCCCTGGGCTATTTGAGCATCGAAGGGTTGATTAAAGCGGTAGGTCTACCGCGGGATAAGTTCTGCCTCGCCTGCTTCACCGGCGAATACCCGATGCCGGTACAGCTGGAGATGGATAAGCTTGCGCTGGAGACTGCAGCCTCTGTTAATAGAGTTCCAGCCAAGCAACGATAATCTCGATCGTAAAGCTGAATTACCTCCGCAATTTGATTGCAACAGAGCTTCTACGGTGCTATGATAAATCTCACTTTAACCGCTTGATTAAAAGCGGAAGGAGGCTTCTAAAATGGGATGTGGAGTAATACTCGGCGCAGCTATTCCCGGATTCTTTTTAAGCTCTCTTTTCACCATGCTTTTATGGGGTGCCATCGCCCCGCACTTTGGCGGAGGCTCCATAAGCTATGCTATGGCAATGCTGATAACCATCAGCCTGTGGATCGTGGTGGCACCTTTGGCAGCGGCCGCCGGCAAGGGCAAATGGTTCGGTAAGTAAAACAAACAAGATAAGATTAGAAAAGACTTAAAGATCGGATAAACACTCTATTCTGGGGGTATTCAGATTAAACACACCTATGAAGCCGCCGGCGTCAGCATAGATGCCGCCGACGACATAAAGAAGCTCATCGCAAAGTACGCCCGCACCACGCAACGTCCGGAGGTGCTGGCTGGCCCAGGTTTATTCGGCGGTCTCTTTGAATTCAAGGGCTTCAGGCAGCCGGTGCTGGTCTCCAGCGTGGACGGCGTCGGCACCAAGCTAAAGATTGCCGATGCATTGGACAAACACGATACCATAGGTGTTGACATTGTCAATCACTGTGTCAATGACATCTTCACCTCCGGTGCCGAGCCTCTCTTCTTCCTTGACTACATCGCTATGGGCAAACTGGCTGCGGACAGGGTAGAGGCGATTGTCAAAGGGTTGGCTAAAGCCTGTCAGGAGGTCGGCTGCGCCCTCATCGGCGGTGAAACCGCCGAAATGCCCGGGCTATATGCAGATGAAGACTACGATCTTGCCGGCTTTATCGTTGGCGCCGTCGAGAAAGACAGTATAATAGACGGCAGAACGATAATCGCCGGTGATATCGCCATCGGCTTACCTTCGAGCGGTCTGCACACCAACGGCTACTCCCTTGCCCGCAAAATCTTCGGCGATACCTCCGATAACCTAAATAAACACTATCCCGAACTGGTTAAAACCATCGGCGAGGCGCTGCTGGAACCGCACCGCTGCTACTATAATCAACTCAAGCCATTACTGCCCCTCATCAAGGGTATGGCTCATATCACTGGAGGCGGCTTCGCCGGCAATATACCCCGCATTTTACCTGAAGGTTTAACGGCGCAACTCGACGACAAGTCCTGGACAGTACCACCGCTCTTTCAGTTATTGCAGCGCCGGGGAAAAGTGGACAGAGACGAGATGTACCACGTATTTAATATGGGCATCGGTATGGTGCTCTTCAGCTCAACCGCCAACGCCGATAAATTGACCAAAAAACTGCCCGAAGCCATCGTCATCGGCGAGGTGATAAAACAGAGCGGTAAAGAACGGGTTTTAATAACATAAAATTATTGCGCTGGCTGGGGGGATATATCTCAAACCGGGTAGTCTGGATTTGTTTGGCTGATAGATCAAGGAGTGGTTTGGAGGTGCAAAGCCCCTCCATTTTTCCTCCCCCTCTCCTTACAAGGAAAGGGGGACACAGGGTGAGAGGTTGTTGTGGATAGTAATCTCTTTTTTAGTTTATCTATTGCCTTCCGCCGCCCTTTTAGGAGGCTGTGAAAATGGGAAAATGGAGCAACATATTCTGTGTTACTATAATGACAATCCTGTGCATTGTCTGTTTCCCGTTAAATCCCCTTGTTTTGACAGGCGTTCTGGAGGTGGAAACATACACGCCGTTGACGGTTATCGGGTTCATATCATGGGCTTTCGGCATGGTGCTGGTTATGGCGCCGATAATAATGTTTCCTCGGCGGGGCGGGGTGGCAAAAGGAAAATCTTATGTCAGCACCACCCGACTGGTGGATACCGGCATCTATAGTGTAGTGCGACACCCGCAGTATACCGGCGGAATCTATTCCATATTCCTCGCCACGCCGTTATTGTACCCGCACTGGCTGTTCGGCATACTCGGAGCCGTAGGCGTTTTAACCATCTATATAAGCTGCAAATGGGAAGACCAGCGGCTGATTGAAAAGTTCGGCGACGAATATGTAAAATATATGCAAAAGGTCCCCGGAATGAACGTTTTTGCTGGAATAATTCGTTTAGTTGCTGGAAAAAAGTGAAAGGAGCCATAGTATGCGAGCAATAATCAGCGTATCGGATAAAACCGGGGTGAGCGACTTCGCTAAAAAGATAAGCCAGCTGGGATTTGAAATCTTCAGCACCGGCGGTACCAAGAAAGCATTGTCCGAAGCCGGCGTGCCGGTAAAAAGCGTTTCTGAAATCACTGACTTCCCAGAGATATTAAACGGCAGGGTCAAGACCCTGCACCCGGCTGTTCATGGGGGCTTGCTGGCAAGACGCAACCTGCCGGAGCATATGCAGGAGCTTGCTGATAACAATATTCAACCCATTGACATGGTAGTGGTCAATCTATATCCGTTTGTCCAAACCGTGTCCAGGGAGGGCGTTACCCTAGATGATGCGCTGGAGAATATAGACATCGGCGGACCGACGATGCTGCGGGCATCGGCAAAGAACTTCCCCAGCGTAATCGTCGTGGTAGATCCGTCCGATTACGATGTTATCCTAGAGCAGTTAAAAGCCGGAGATATATCGCTTGAAGAGCGCAAGAGGCTGGCGCAAAAGGCTTTCCAGCACACCGCCAGCTACGATACTGCTATCTCGCAATACCTTAGACAAGGTGTGGACAGCCTGCCCGACGAGATGACCATAGCCCTTAAGAAACGCCGGAATCTGCGCTACGGCGAAAACCCACACCAGCCGGCCTCCTTTTACGCCGAGCAAACGGTGGTCGCCAGGCAGGACACCGGCATAACCTGTGCGAAGCAGTTGTGGGGAAAGGAGATGTCCTTTAACAACATCCTCGACGCCGACGCCACCTGGAGCGCTRCCGTCGATTTCGCTGAGCCGACCGTTGCCATCGTCAAGCATACCAATACCTGTGGATTAGCCAGCCACCCGGATATTGCCGAGGCTTACGGCCGCGCATACAGCGGCGACACCGTATCTGCCTTTGGTGGCATCGTCGCCAGCAATCGCAAGGTCAACCTGGCGATGGCAGAGGCAATGGTGGAAGTCTTCTACGAGATAGTTATCGCACCGGAATACGATGACGATGCGCTGGCTGAGCTGAAAAAGAAGAAAAACCTGCGGATACTGCTAGCCGAGCTACCGCCGGACTACAGTGCCAAACCTATTGGCTATCTGGATTACCGCCGCGTGAAAGGCGGGTTACTTGTACAAGCCTCGGATTCGCTGGCGGAAGAGGACGTTCAGATTAAAACGGTAACCAAACGCCAACCGACGGCAAAAGAAATGGAAGACCTGCTTTTTGCCTGGCGTGCGGTCAAGCACATTAAATCCAATGCCATCGTGCTTGTCAAGGATAAAACGCTGGTCGGTATGGGGGCGGGGCAGCCCAACCGCGTCGTCAGCGCCGAGATCGCCGCCAAGAAAGCCGGTGAAAAGTCCAGGGGCAGCGTGCTGGCTTCGGATGCCATGTTCCCCTTCCCGGACACCGTCGAGCAGGCTGCCGCCGCCGGCGTCACGGCGATTATCCAGCCCGGCGGTTCTTTAAGAGACGAGGACTCTATTAAAGTTGCCAACAAGCACAATATCGCCATGGTCTTTACCGGCGTCAGGCACTTCTTGCACTAAAACCAAAAGGAGAATGAACTTGGATAAAAAAGAGGAACTTAGAAAATCTGTTCGTGAGAACTATGCCCGGATAGCCAGGGAAAGCGCATCCTGCTGCTGCCGCTCGACCAGCGCCGAAGACATCAGCAAGAGCATCGGCTACTCCGATGAAGATATCAGGTCAGCCCCCGAAGACGCCAATCTGGGGCTCGGCTGCGGCAACCCGGTGGCGCTGGCATCGCTGAAAGAGGGCGAGGTCGTTCTCGACCTCGGTGCCGGTGCCGGTTTCGATGCCTTTCTGGCGGCGAACAGGGTAGGTAAAAGCGGCAAAGTTATCGGCGTCGATATGACGTCGGACATGGTAAGCAAAGCCAGAGCCAATGCTTTGAATGGTGACTATGATAACGTAGAGTTCCGCCTGGGCGAGATTGAAAATATCCCCGCCGCCGATAATTCCGCTGACGTTATCATCTCCAACTGCGTCATCAACCTGTCCCCGGACAAGCCGAGGGTTTTCAGTGATGCCCTTCGAGTGCTCAAGCCCGGCGGCAGGCTGATGGTGTCCGATATCGTTCTGCTTAAGGAGTTACCAGATGCTGTAAGACAATCCGTCTCTGCCTATGTCGGCTGCGTCGCCGGAGCGCTGATGAAAGGTGATTACCTGAATACGATAATAGAAGCCGGCTTTCAGGATGTCAGGGTTCTGGATGAGACGATTTACCCGCTCGACTACGTAACCGACGATTCGACAACCAGGACGATTATCAACAAGCTGGGAGCCAATAAAGAAGAAGTCGAGAACTCGGTCGCCAGCATAAAGGTGCGGGCTACCAAACCGAAGTAAACGGCTTTAATCGTTAACTTGCTTAATTTGTATTATCGGCACGAATTTAAGGATCCCTATGCCTGACAGGATAGACATTACCATAATCGGTGCCGGCATTATCGGGCTGGCGGTAGCCGCCGAAGTTTCCGGCAACCGCCGCCAGGTATTCGTGCTAGAGCAAAACGAGCGATTCGGCATGGAAACCAGCAGCCGTAGCAGCGAGGTTCTACACAGCGGCATCTACTACCCGCCGGACTCGCTTAAGGCGATTACCTGTGTCCGCGGCAACGCCCTGATCTATGAGCGTTGCCGCAAGTATGGCATAGGCTACACCCAGCCGGGTAAGCTTATCGTTGCCACAAATAAGAATGAGATCGGCAGGCTGGAATGGTTATTTCAGCGTGGCATAAACAACGGCGTCAAGAAACTTAAGTTGCTCTCGGCAAGGGAAGTTAAAAACATCGAGCCCAACGTAGAAGCGGCAGCTGCTATTTACTCGCCTTCGACAGGTATCGTCGATTCCTATGCCCTGATGGGCTATTTTCTCACCCACGCCCGTGAAAAAGGTGCCGATTTCGTCTACCGCTCTGAGGTTACAGCCATAGACAAAACAGCTAGTGGCTATCTGGTAACTGTCGCCGATGACTCCGGTTATTCATCATTCAAGACAGCAGTGGTAATCAACTGCGCCGGGCTTGAAAGCGACTGCGTGGCGGCGATGTCGGGCGTACATATAGACGAGTATGGCTACAAAATCCACTACCGTAAGGGAGAGTATTTCTCCGTGGCGCGGGAGAAATGCAGACTGATAGGCAGACTGATATACCCGTTGCCGGAAACGGATGACACCGGGCTGGGCGTTCACACCAACCTTAACCTGGAGGGGAAGATGCGGCTGGGGCCCAACTCTATCTATGTGAACGAAATAGACTACACCGTTGACGAGACGCATAGAGAGGCGTTCGCCCAGTCCGTAAAGAAGTTTTTACCCTTCATCGAAGCCGATGACCTTGATCCGGATACCGCAGGTATACGTCCAACGCTACAGAAAGCGGGCGGTGGCTTCCGCGACTTTATCATCGCCGAGGAAAGCGGCAAAGGGCTGCCGGGGCTGATAAACCTGGTAGGTATAGAGTCACCGGGGCTGACTTCCGCTCCGGCAATCGCCGAAATGGTCAGCGATATGGTTAGCGAAATACTGTAATCACTCCGGCTTGAACTCGAGCCGCAATACTCGCTTCGTTTTTTCAGTGATCTTCACCCGCTCGTCTATGCGGTAGCCGACCAGCCAGATAATCTGTCCAGGGGTGTCTACAGTTCGTCCAGAGGCGCATACCACCGGTATCCGCTCCCGCCATGTGCGTGGTATTCTGGCATCAATCATAAACTCATTCAGCTTCTTTTCGGCGGACAAGCCGAGCGGCTGGAACCTGTCACCGGTCTTACGATGTCTTACCGATAGTCTTCCGCCAGTCTCATCCAGATCAATAAGGGCGACAAAGCCACGGCCCTTCTCTGTAATCTCCTCCCGCCCGATAACCTCGGCCTTCACCAGCCACCCCGGCAGCTTCGTCTCACTGGGGACATCCAGGCTATGCTCACCCGCCAGCGGGGGAAAGGGGCAAAGTGCGGATGGCTCCTTACCCAGCAGGTATCGCTCGTATTCCACCGCAAATACCATTCCCCAGGGAAGGCTTACCTGCTTGCCCGCCGGCTTGTCCAGCACGTCTATGATTTCCTCTATATGGCGCGCCTCTATGTCTTTGAGGTTTCCCAGAAGATGCTCCATTGCCGTCCTTAAAAGGTGCCTTTTTAATGCCAGATTAAGCCTGCCGAACTCTCTTTTGTCAAAGGCTATGGTCTTTCCATATCTCTTGACAACCCCATCCCAAACCCGTGACATTTCATCGTCTAAAAAGGCAAGCTCATCGGTGGCATTGGTAGCAGTACGCAATAAAGCTTCAGCCACCCCCGGATTGTAATCCTGCAGCATCGGCAGAAGCTGCTGCCGTATCCGGTTCCTCAAGGGTGACAGCAACAGGTTGGTGGCGTCGAGCCTTGGCTCCAGCTTATTGTCCCGGCAGTAGTCGTCCGTCTCCTGCCTGCTTATTCCCAATAGCGGGCGGACAATGGTAATCTCCCTGCCGCCCAGCCGCCACCGACTTACTGGTTTTAAGCCGACCAGCCCGCGCGTACCGGTTCCCCGCACCAGGTGCATCAGCATAGTTTCTACGTGGTCGTCGATGGTATGGCCAGTAGCTACTCTGTCGGCACCGACGCTATCGGCGGTTTCGGCAAGAAAGCGATAGCGCACCTCTCTTGCCGCCTCTTCCAGCGATATTTTGTTCATCTTCTGGTATGCCTTGACATCCTCCCTTCCTACTGTCAAGGGTATGTCAAGTCTGCCGGCTAACCCTTTCACGTAATCGGCATCCGCCACCGAATCAGCACCCCGCAACCGGTGGTCGAGATGGGCGATATGCAGGCTTATACCCAGTTCTTCCTGCAGCCCAGCCAGAACATGAAGTAAACAAACAGAATCGGCGCCGCCGGATACCGCTACCAGCAGGGGCTTTTCGCCTGAAACAAGCTGATGCTCACGGATGAAGTGGGCTACCCGTTGCTCGATTTTCGGTAGGGTCTTTTTAGCCATTTCGGCTCTATTATAGCAGACGTGATAGCACAGGCAACGACCATATTACTTTGTCAGTTAGCCGGTATCGTTGAACAGCTCCAGATGCGCCTGGTCGCCATCAAGGTTGAATATGCTTATGCTTCCGGTGCTTAACCTTAATCTCATTATATGTGACAGCGGTAATCCCAGCACAGAGCAAATGATGCTCAATATAACGAAATAGTGAGTAACCAGCACCAGTGCCCCTTCCGGGTGTTTCGCTGCCAGACGCCGAACGGCTTCCCAGCAACGCTGTTGCACCTCCGGCAAT
Organism: Dehalococcoidia bacterium; assembly: GCA_011170385.1. GTDB lineage: Bacteria > Chloroflexota > Dehalococcoidia > Dehalococcoidales > W693 > W693. The sequence continues at coordinate 9,404 of DUFE01000098.1, forward strand.
GATTCACCACCGGGTACTCTGGGAAACGCCCCTTCATCAGCGTTCCATATCAGGATCTCGCTGAAGCGCTTACCCAGCTCGGCGGTGGTAACACCCTCCAGCTCGCCGGCTTCTATCTCCCTTAAAGAAGGCTCGGCTATCACCTCCAACATGTGATAGCTGGCTATCACCTGCGCCGTATCCAGTCCGCGTCGTAGTGGGGTAGAATAAATAGCCCGAATATCCTCCTTTTCCAGCTTCCGCGCAATACTCGCGGCTTGCTCTCTCCCCCTGGCGTTTAAAATAGTATCGCTTGAGCCGCCCTGGATACGCTTTTCCAGATTCCAATCGGTCTCGCCGTGCCTGACAAGTATAATTCTCGCCGCCAATTTTCTCCTTTACAAAACGAATGCGGGCTGTCAGCTTGTTTACAGTATAAGCTTCGTGCGATGAATAGAACCGGGCTCACCCAAACCCAGCGCCTTTACCACCTGCTCCGGCCTGCCGGACCCGTTGCTGTCGCAGCGCAACCTCATATTGACAACGCCGCCACCGTTACTCCAGTCACCCAGCCACAGATCATCAATTAAAGAGCGCAGGTCATAGCTCCTGGTACCAGTATCACGCTGGTGCTGCCAGGGAAGGTTCTCCTTAGCCAGCAGTGAAACGATCGCCGCCGATACGTCATCGGCTTTGCCTTCCACATCCACCGAATACTCGGCAAAACGAACCTGTGATTGCAGCGCCGGCATTGTCGGCGCGACCAGGCACACCTGCAATATCTCTATTCCCGGCGACAATTGCCTGCCGACCATGGCGGTAAAGGAGTGCGGCGAGATATGCCGTCGTGTGAAGATGTCCATAAGTTCGACATCGCTGGTTATACCCAGCGCCAGGGGGGCGGCTAAAGATATACGCGGGTGGGGATTGAATCCTTCGGAATAAGCGAGGTCTATCCCGGCACGGCGCAAAGCCCGGTGCCATAGCTTTATTATATCCAGGTGGGAGATGAACTTGACGCTATCCCCCCGCCCGAACTTAACCCGCAGTCGGTTCATCCTCCCTTTTCTTTTCCTTGGTCATCAGGATTTCTTCTATTTTGTGCCCTTTCATCTTGGTGACAACCATCTTAAGACCATGGTATTTAAGCTGTTTACCCTGCTTGGGGATACGCCCTAGCAAATGGAGGACGAAGCCGGCGACTGTCTCGTAATCTCCCTCCGGCAGCTCCAACCCCAGCTCTTCATTGGCATCCTCGATACGCATACCACCGTCCACTTGGAAGGTATATTCGT
>DUFE01000099.1 GCA_011170385.1 Dehalococcoidia bacterium
GTCTTCTACAGAGACCGGCATAAGGGGGCCGTGGTGCGAACCTCTCATCCAGCCCTCTACTAGTGTCGGTCTGGTGAACGGCTCCAGCACCTCACCTACAGCTGGGAAGATTCCCTGGGTGCGGACGACGCAGACCGGGTCGTCTTTACCGACATATCTGCCAGCGATGAGAGATAGCTTCTGCGTGGAGGAGACGGCGGCGATTTCACCGTTTTCACGGCTGTAGACCGCCTTGACCGCATAGCGGGATGGGGCGCCGATGAAAACCAGCAGGTCGTAAATCTCTTCCGGGGTATTGAAGTCGATTTTCGTGTGCTCCTTCACGTCGTGAACTTCGAAGGAAAAACCATTGTGCATATTGGGAGCGATAACCAGACCGATGGTGTTAAACGGGTCGGCAAACATTTTATATAATGGCATGTTCCAGGCGCCTGATGATGTCTTATCCGCCATAAAGATAATTATTGGTTCGGATTTACGCTCCTCGATTTCCATTTCGGCTACCCCCGGCCCCATGCCTTTGACGTTGCCGGAGAAGGCATCGGAAAGCAGGTCCTGGCCGGCGCCGTAAAGCTTCATTTTCCTGGCTAGCTCTGTGCCGCTGACGAAGGTATCCCACGCCAGCTTGTGGATTTCACCATTGTTGATGCCATGTTTGTGGGTCATAATAAACTGGATATCGTCACCGCATTTGGTCACATGGAAGTCGATCAACAAACCTTTATCTCTGGCTTTCTTGAGGCTGTCGTGAGCCAGTTTCAGAATGTCCGGGTGGGACTCGGAGTGGCCAACATAGCCGCCGATATCCGCCTTTATTACGCTTAGTGTGTTTTTCATTTTCTCCTCCTGTATTATCGCCTAATAATCGATTCCCTGGCACGCCTTTACGCCCTTACCATAAGGATGCTTTACCATATGCATCTCGGTAACAAGATCTGCCATCTTTATCAGCTTCGGTTCGGCGTAGCGGCCGGTAAGAATAAGCTCTACATTATAAGGTTTATCATTTATGAAACCGATTACCTCGTCGATACCGACCAGACCGAAATTTATAGCGATATTAATTTCGTCCAGCACTATCAAATCGTAGCGACCGTTGAGCATAGCCTCTCTGGCGGCAGCCAGAGCAGATTCAGCCAGCTCTTTATCTTCTGCTTTGATTTTGCCCTTTTTTATCCAGCCTTTGTGGTGGCAGCCGGTTACGGTGATACCGTGCAGCCGGCACAGGGCTCTGTCTTCGCCCCGTGGATATCTATCACTCTTGGCGAAGAAAACGATAAGCACTCTTAGCCCGTGACCAGCAATACGGATTGCCGTGCCTATTGCCGCGGTGGTCTTGCCTTTGCCGTCACCGGTAAAGATTGTAACCAGACCCCTGCCGTCTGACTTTGATCGTGCATCGTCGCAAGATGATTTATCTGACAATCAGAGGCTCCCTGACAAAGAAGATAACCGTATATCGCAGCGTTAGTTTAACAACCAGCCCCAGCCGTGTCAAGAATACTTTCCGAGGGTGGGTAGGGTGGGATGTTAGGAACAAGATAATAATTAGGGAGGTAGTGGAGTTGGCTTTTACAAGATGCTTTAACATAATGCTTAACCACCTCACTCCCTTAATCCTACTCATCGTGAGCGGGCAGGGGATGATATCAAGAGTTCAATAGTGATAGGAGATAAGGGGGGGCTTTGCGTCCATTGAGATAACCAGAAAACCATCCTTGCAAAAAATTAGTGAAATCGTTTAGAATATCGTTTAAGCTATGAAGATTGTGCGATATGCTGTAGACGGCACGGCGGAGTACGGGCTTTTAAAAGACAAGACCATACAGGCGATAGTGGGCAAGCCTTACGGTGAATTGAATCTGACCGATCGGCATTACCAGCGACATCAGGTAAGGTTGATGGCGCCGTGCGAACCGACAAAGATAATTGCTATGGGTCTTAACTACCATACGCATGCTAGGGAGCTGGGCATGCCATTACCAAATTCCCCGCTGACATTTCTCAAGCCATCTACTGCAGTAATTGGTTCCGGTGAAAACATAGTCTATCCTTCGGCTTCACACCGGGTTGACTACGAAGGCGAACTGGCGGTAATAATCAAAAAGCCGGCGTGGCGGGTGAGGGTTGAGGATGCGCTGGACTATGTCTTCGGTTATGCCTGTTTCAATGACGTTACCGCCCGTGACCTGCAGAATACCGATGCGCAGTGGACTAGGGCAAAAGGATTCGACACCTTCGCTGCTATAGGTCCCTGGATAGAAACAGATCTCAACCCGGATAATCTATCGCTGGAAACTTACCTCAACGGTAAGTTGAAGCAGAGGGGGAACACCAGCGATCTTATTTACTCCATCCCGGAGATAATAAACTTCATCTCTAACGTGATGTCGCTACTGCCGGGGGATATAATCGCCACCGGCACTCCCAGCGGCGTCGGTCCGATGTACCCTGGTGATACCGTCGAGGTGAGGATACCGGCGGTGGGCACATTGCGTAATTTCGTTATCGCCAACGGTGACTAGAACTGCGGCCTACTCACTCTTCTTTTCGCTGAACTTGAAATATTCCGATGCATCGTATTTGGTCAGGTATACAAGGGCAAGTATGCCGATTACGGTACCGATGATGGGTAACACGAAAAGACTCAATGCTGCATGAATTATACTCAAAACCCTTCCCCACTCACGCCTTTTCAAAAGACCTATGCCGCCGGCTATGGCGATACCCGCGTAGACCAGAAGAACTAGGATGGCTATTGTCAAACCGAAGATTACGCTGGCAAGAGCCTGTCCCCATAACGGTCCGATGGCGCTTGGGAAGGCGAAGGTAGCGATAGCGCAGATGCCGACCAGAGCAAGGAAAGCGGTCAAGAACTGCCACGTTGCTATAGGTGTGAGAAAGTCCGGTCTCTTCATCTTTGCTGCCTCCCTTTATAAACTGGCTTCTATTCTATGTGTAGATTATACCGATGTCAATCGATTTTCGAAGCCTGCCGATGTTACCAATCCTGTCCCATGGGATCGACGGGATTTTCAAGTGATTTCAATAGCAGTGTTATATTACCCCTATCATTTCCAGTAATGGGTACCAGGTAAACATACAAATTATATGGGCGGCGGGCCAGGCAAGGAAAAACACGAAACCGGCTTTAATCCAGTCTCTGGTCTCGATCGTGCCATAGCTCATAGCTATAGGAAAGAAAGGAACGGCACAGTAGAAAAGCATCTGCGGGAAGCAGCTTAGATATATAAGCGCACCGACTACGGGATTCACTCCAGCGGATACCGCTGCCTCGGTAATGGGAGCAGTAAAAAGCGGTATAGAGGGTACATTGAACATCACCACCCCGGCAAGCGAGTTTAAAATCCAGGTGCTTATTACAAATGTGAAAGAGCTGTCTGCCGTAAAGTAGACCGGGGCGACAACGCTCTGGTTTATATAGGTAGCCATACCGGTACTGGTAGCCATGGCAGCCAGGCTGATGACGGCACCTACGAATACCAGCAGCGGCCAGGGTACCAATTTCTTAACAAAAACATCGAAGTTGGTCGTGCCCACAACCGGTATTAAGAATAGGAAGACGCCGACAATGCCGATGACATCCGTTTCTATGCGGTGCAGTGGTTCCGTTATCCAGAAAAGTATTATCACCCCCAGTATTGTTAAGGACCTCTTCTCCAACGGGGTTATCGGGCCTAGGCTTTTCAGCTCCTGCTGCACCTTTTCTTTGCCACCCGGCGCAATACTGACCTCCGGCTTAAATAGCCTGGTTATCGTCAGGTGCATTATTAACAGTACCAGTAGCGTCGGAACAACCATTATAGCTGCCCATTGAAACCACGAAACCTCGTAACCCAGGCTGGAAAGTGAGCCCCACATTATCAGCCCCGGAGCGCCGCCGGTTAGTATCAGCCACGAGGTCGCCATACCGAACATAGCTACCGCTATGGTGATGGCTTTGCCGATATTGCTCTTATTAGGAACGGAGAAGAGAGCAATCAATGGCGTAAGGATAGCCAGCATCAGTGCTACCCTTGCCACGCCTAGAGGGAGTATATAGCCTAGCACGAACATTACGATTACTATAATCAACATGAGGCGAGGAAAGGTTGGTTCCCCCCTCGATACCAGCCACAGGGCTATTCTTCTGGCAATACCGGACTCGTTGATGCAGCCAGCAATGCCCAGAGCGGCGAAAAGGAACCAGAAAGTATTGCTTGAAAAACCGCTGAAGGCGGTGCCGAAAGACACCAGACCAAGAGCCCAGGGGATAACCGAAACTAGTAATCCGGTCAGATACATCGGGATGGGGGAGGTTAACCAGAAGATGACGGCAGCCAGTAAAACAGCTATAAGCCCCTGAGCTTCAGGCGTGATACCGGGGATGTTTAATGCCTTGAATACAAAAAATACGCAAATGCCGGCGATAGCGCCGGCTATCTTAACGCCTTGCCGGTTATTTAGCATGACGAATATAATATCATATATGATGTAAAATTATAAATACATAGTATTAGTAAGTATCACACTAGTATATAGATATTAATAATAAACATAGGTTATACTTGGTAAACAATTATACTTATCAAGGGTATTGACATGAACTGATTTGGCGTATAATATAGATGAATATAGACATATAATTAGATATCTAACTGGATATCTATTATTTATAAAATATGATGTGGGTTTCTTAGTTTAGTGGCAATGGCTGAGACATGCATGCGGGTATATTGTTTTTATTCAGATAACAGCACGATCCATTTAAAGCTCAAAGTTATATTTCACTGAGAATTTCAATATTATTTATACCTTAACGCTAAAACCAGGAATAAAAAAATAATAGATAAAATCTAAGGAGAGGTAAAAACATGGCTACAGAGGAACGAACCAAGGAAATCCTAAAGGGGCTGCATGATTCAGTCTACGAGTTCGAAGAGGATGATGCGGTAAAATGGGCTAAAACCGCTCTGGAGGAGGGTGTTGACCCATTCGTGGCAACCATGGAGGGCATTGCCGAGGGTATGATAGCCGCAGGTGAAGCCTACAACGAAAAGAAGTACTTCGTCCCCGAGTTACTGATGTGTGCTGATGCGTTGTATGCTGGTCTCGATATACTGAAACCCGCTATCGAAGCCTCGGGCAGACAAGCTGAAGTGAAAGGCTCGATAGTGCTGGGCGTGGTCGAGGGAGATGTCCACGACATCGGTAAGAATCTGGTTAAGATGATGTTTGAGGTAGCTGGCTGGACCGTTTATGATCTGGGCAAGGATGTACCCCTGGATAAGTTTGTTGAAGAGCAGATAAAGACAGATGCCGAGGTAGTCGGATTGTCGGCTCTGATGACTACCAGCATGCTGGCTATGCCGGTGGTCATAGAGAAGCTAAGGGCCAAGAATCCTAAAGTACGTATTTTACTGGGTGGTGCTCCGGTGAATCCAGAGGTCGCTGAGAAATATGGCGCCGATGGATATGCTAAGACAGCCGGTACCGCTGTTGATGAAGCCATCAATCTGCTTAAAGTGCTAAAAGAAGAAGAGCTTGGTGAATAGGTTATTAAAAACAGACAGCTGAAGACCGTTCGTTAGCTAAGGTCTGAAGCTGAAATTGAACCTAAGGGTGCATAACTATAATTGGTATAATAGTGGATTCGCTTGATTAGGAGTTTGCCTATGGATATATCTTAATAACAAGATAGCAGCTGTAAGATCAACTCTAATCATAAAAGCCCATCTAATATGAGCATTATGGTTGGTTCGGGCTGAAAAAGGAGGATATGTCACATGATGGAAAGAAAAGAGACCATGACTGACAGAGAAAGGGTGGAAGCTATTTTACAACGGAAGAAGCCAGATAGGGTGCCTATCTGGCCTTTTGCTTTTGCTGGCTTTGCCACCGTCTATACCGGTACCTCTATTGCTGATGCGTATAACAAACCGAAGGTGGCGTATGAGGCACAAAAGAAGACCTGTGAGGATTTTGGCTGGGTATTTACACCAATGTTTGGTTATGCCGCTTATGGTGGCTGGGAGTTCGGCGGTGAAATAAAGTGGCCCAGCGGTGAGTTTGCCCAGGCGCCAACGGTTACCCGCCATCCGGTAGAAACAGAGGAAGATGTCTGGAAGCTGCAGAAACCGGAGGTATCGACTGCTGGTATTATCCCGCTGATGACAGATTTTTATAAGATAGCTGCCAATGAACAGTTAGACAACGAGCCGTTTAATGTGTTGGCTTGGAGCCTTGGTGCTTTTAACACTGCCGGGATGATTGCCAGTGTTGACAAAATGTGCAAGTGGGTTATCAAAAAGCCCGATGTTGCACACCGGTTACTAAGCTTGGCGGCTGATCATTCCATCGACCTTACTGATCACTGGCACACACTTTTTGGTGTAAAAGGGGTTCTACCATTTACCGGTGAGGCAGTAGCTACCGGCCAAATAATATCAGCCAAGCAGTTTGAGGATTTTGTCCTGCCGTACTTTATGAAGGTACATGGCTATATACTTTCACTGGGTTATGAGCATATATACTGTCACCAATGCGGTGAGCAGAATGCTAATCTAGAGCATTGGGCTAAAATACCATACGGTAAACCAGGTATCATAAGCATCGGACATGAAGTTGAGTTAGAGACAGCCGGTAGATATTACCCTAACGATGTCATTATGGGTAACCTTGAGCCAGCTATTATCCAGAACCAAACACCGGACGAAGTTTACGAGGCTACCAAGAAGAATGTTCTGGATGGCATGACCAAGTGCCCTGGCGGTTATGTCTTCTCCCCAGGCTGCGAGTTGCCGCCAATGGCACCTGTAGAAAACGTCAAAGCCATGAGCCAGGCAGTAGCAGATTATGGATGGTATGACTAAATAAACGGAGGTATTTATTATGCCAGACGGTAAAGGGGCTATGACAGAAAGAGAAAGGGTACTGGCATTACTTGATCGCAAGAAGCCGGACCGCGTGCCTATCTGGCCTTTTGCCTATCAGGGTTTTGCCACAGTATATACCGGAACTCCTATTTCTGATGCATACAATAAACCTAGAGTAGCGTACGAAGCGCAAAAAAAGACATGCCATGACTTCGGCTGGGTTTTTACTCCAATGCTCGGCTATGCTGCCTATGGTGGCTGGGAGCTAGGGGGTGAAATCAAGTGGCCCAGCGGTGAGTTTGCCCAGGCGCCTACGGTTCTTAAACACCCAGTGGAAACGCCCGATGATGTTATGAGTCTCAAAGTTCCTGATGTCAAGACAGCTGGCATCGTCCCAATAATGAAGGAATTCTACGATATATCTTCAAAGGAATTGCTTGACAATGAACCCTTCAACGTAATGCAGTTCGGGGCTAATGGGTCATTCACTATAGCCGGTAATATTTCAGGCCCGGATAGATTATGTAAATGGATTATAAAGAAACCGGATGTCGCTCATCGTCTGCTACAATTGGCCAATGAGCATATCAGCAAACTGGCTGCCTATTGGAAGGAACTCTATGGTGTCGAAAACGTAATACCATTAGGCGGCGAACCGACATCTGCCAACCAGTTAATATCACCTAATATGTTTAAAGAATTTGCCATGCCCTACATTACAGAGATAAATAAAATGTTCATTGATATGGGCTACAGGCACCTATATGCTCACATCTGCGGCGAACACAACGCCAATATGGAATACTGGGCACAGATACCTATGGGGGATCCGGGTATTATCAGCATTGCTCAGGAAGTTGAATTATTTGATGCAGCCAGGTACTTTCCAAATGATGTCATACTGGGCAATGTAAATCCAGCTATAATCCAGACTGGAACGCCTGAAGAGGTGTACGCAGCCGTGAAAAAGAATGTCGAAGATGGCAAGAAAATCGAAGGCGGATATATCTTTTCCCCCGGTTGCGAAATGCCGCCGATGGCACCGGTAGAAAATATTAAAGCTATGAGTCAAGCTGTATTTGACCATGGCTGGTATTAAACAAGAAAATAGATAACTACTACTCAAAGATGATACTATGCGTATTTAAAAACTAATCAAGTTAATTGAGAGTATTCACAGGAGGGACAATACAGTATGGAGAACAATAACAAGTGGGCAGATACCACTCCGATAGCAATATTCATTGTGGGTGGTATACTGATCGGTTGCTTCTGGCCGATGCTGGTCGGTTACATTACGTTGGGGGCATCGCCGCTTATCGCTGGTGTAATTATCGCTTCTTCGATCGTGTTTATAACATTGATGGTAATAGATATAAGGGGTGGTAACCTGTTCGGAGCCACGCTTAATGGCGTCTTTGGTGTATTGCTGGGCCTGGCTCCGGGTTTAATGTTCCTGTTAGCATTTCTGGCACAGGGAATGGGTATACAAGTTGATATGAGGGTTATCGGATGGTACTTTTTCTATATTGCCCCCGTACTTCTTGTTGTTGGATTTATCGCCGGTGGTATGTTCTGGCATATGGCAATTGCCTTATGGGCACTCGCTATCGATGTATTCCTTATTGGAATGGTCTTTGCCGGTTATCTATCACACTCTTGGGAACCAGCACTGGGCTGGGTAATATTTGCCGGTGGTATTTATTTCTTCTACATGGCTGCAGGAGCATTTATGGCGGGAGTGATGAGGCGACCAGTTCTACCGATGGGCGGCCCGCTATTTAAAGTAAACAGATAGTAAAATATATTGATATATAATTAACAAATTTTAAGAACAAAAGGGAGGAATATCCGGACGATTGGAATAAACCATTTAAAAATACCGGGTTTCCTCCCTTTATTTCGAAATTAGATAAAAATACAGATAAAGCTACAGGCTGGTGTTGGCTAAAGATAGCTATGCTGATTGAGTTTGTGCGTTATACATAAGAGCAGTATAATTAAATTGTGCCCGAGGGGTGATTGCGGAGAGTTTGATTGACCAGAAAATGACCATAATTAGTATGTTGAATAGATATATAGAGAAGATGGCTGTTTTTGCCTATAGAAAGAAGATAATGGATTACACTTCCTCCCACCAGTTAGGGCAGAAGTTCGGATCCAGTGATATCGGTGGGAGGATAAACCTGCATGACAAGGGTGATTGTTAAGCCGGGTATCTGCGGTTTTAACGCAATTATAGATATAGACACGATTGATAGAGAAAAACTCTCCTTTAAAATAAAGAGCGATTGCAAAACGGTAACCGCTTTCGGTGAATCTCTTTCAGAAATAAGCAAATGGGATATTTTCAAGCCGAAAGCTGAATCAGGGCTTTTTATCAAGCTATCCGAGCATCCATTGCACCCTTCATGTCCCGTGCCTGTGGGTATAGTCAAGGCTGTTGAGGTTGAAGCTGGCTTAGCAATAGCTCGGGATGTAAGCATATGTTTTGAAATTATCGGGAACCGGAAAGGATAAAAAACGACAAGTAGGGAGGTTCGATTATGCCGGAAAGTGGAAAATGCATGGTCATTTTTCAACCATCGGGGCGCAGGGGTTTCGTAGATAAAGGTAAAACGCTAAAAGAAGCATCGGTAGCACTGGGCGTCGATATAGAGGGTATATGTGGTGAAAAAGCCATCTGCGGTAAGTGCAAGGTAAGGGTCGAGGAGGGCGCTTTCGAAAAGTACGGAATCGAATCGCACCGGGATAACCTTTCCCCGATGGGGCCGACGGAGAAGAAGTTCTTTAACCTGCAACAGGAGCAGCACGGTTTTCGCCTGGCGTGCCAGGCAAGGATAGAGGGTGATGTTGTTGTCTTCGTTCCCGAAGAAAGCCGAATGGGCAAACAGATTGTCCGTAAAGCCGCTCGTGAGATTGATATAGAGCTGAAACCGGCTGTGAAGAAATATACCATAGAGTTACCACGGGCTACGTTGGAAGATACGCTGGGAGATTGGGAGAGGCTGCAGAACGAGCTGTATAAAAAGTATCAGCTAAAGAATCTTATCATTGATTACCAGGCGGTTATGGTTTTACAAAACATTGTTCGCCAGGGAGAATGGAAAATAACGGTATCCGTCTGGCAGGAGAAAGAGGTAATCCGCATAGAGCCGGGCTTCGTTGAAAACGGCTATGGTCTGGCTGTAGATGTTGGCACCACCACCATTGCTGGTTATCTCTGCAATCTGACCGACGGTAAGCTGGTAGCCACCGCTTCGATGATGAACCCCCAGGTGATATACGGCGAAGACGTTATGTCCCGTATCTGCTATACCATGACCAATGCGGATGGGTTGGAGCAATTAAATCAGGCTATTATCGATGGCCTTAATGGCATCGTTGAAGATATATCCACGCAGGCAGGAATTAAACGACAGGATATCATTGATATGACCATCGTTGGTAATACCTGTATGCACCACATATTTCTGAATATCGATCCGGTTTACATCGGCAAAGCCCCCTTTCCACCTGCCCTGCATCATTCAATAGACGTTAAAGCTCGCGATTGGGGACTGAAGATAGCGCCGGAGGCGGAGAGGGTGGAAAAGGGCAGTGCCCCTCCCTGCCAGGTAGCCTGCCCCGCTGGTATCAACGGGCAGGATTTACTGTATCTTATAGCGCAGGGCAAATACAACGAAGCGCTGGATGAGGTGAGGATGGCAACCCCCTTCGCTGGTGTACTGGGGCGTGTCTGCACCCACCCCTGTGAATCGGAGTGCGAG